>NZ_JBFAMX010000075.1:0-30262 GCF_040659615.1 Nonomuraea sp. NPDC049784 | reverse complement strand
GGCCGGTTCACCGGTGCGGACCTGTCCGACGGCAGCCGCGTCAACGCGGATGTGTGCGTCGTCGCGTTGGGGGCGGTCCGCAACGTCGAATGGCTGGCGGACGCCGGGCTGGCAGCGGGCCCGCGCGGGATCGCCTGCGACGCCGGATGCCGGGCCTTCGACATGTACGGGATCGTCACCGACGACGTCTTCGTCGCCGGTGACGTCTCCCGCTTCCCCCACCCGCTGTTCGAATACCAGATGCTCTCCTTGGAGCACTGGGGCAACGCCGTCGCGCAGGCCGAGGTGGCGGCCTACAACATGGTCAATCCGGGCCCGCTGCGGCGTCCCCACCTTGCGCTCCCGACGTTCTGGTCGAGCCAGTTCGGGCTCAACATCAAGTCGGTGGGTGTCCCCACCTTCTCCGACCAGATCGTCATAGCGCAGGGCTCGCTGGAGGAGCGCCGTCTGACGGTGGTGTACGGCTACCGGGGCCGGGTCACCGCCGCGGTCACCGTCAACATGGCCAAGTCGCTCGAGTACTACCAGCACCTGATCGAGACCGCCGCCCCGTTCCCGCCCGCGCCCGGCGCGGCGGACCGTCCGATCGCAGCCGACATCCCGTTTCCCTCCGATGTGCCGGATCCGAAGGGGCTTTCCCACGGCCCCATCGTCGCGCTCACCGGTCACC
Source organism: Nonomuraea sp. NPDC049784 (assembly GCF_040659615.1). NCBI lineage: Bacteria > Bacillati > Actinomycetota > Actinomycetes > Streptosporangiales > Streptosporangiaceae > Nonomuraea > Nonomuraea sp. NPDC049784. Next base: position 29,592 of record NZ_JBFAMX010000075.1, on the reverse strand, counting down.
TGCCGGACCGCCGGCTGACCGTGGTGCGGCCTGGCTGACCGTCCGCCCGTCCACGAGGAGCCGAGACCATGACCGCCGACACCCTGCTGGAACGGATCACCGACTACGCCAACCGCCCCAACCCCTACCCGCTGTACGCGGAACTCCGCGAAGCCGGTCCCGTGGTGCGGCAGGCAGACGGCAGCTACCTGATCGGCACCTACCACGAGATCAACGCCCTGCTTCACGACCCTCGGATCAGTGCCGATCCCCGCAGCCGCCCGGCCCCGGCCTCCGCGCTGTCGGAGGAGGCGCCGCAGCCGCCCTTCCTGCGGCTCGACGACCCAGCGCACCACAGGCTGCGCACCCTGGCCATGCGACCGTTCGGCCCGCCGCACAGCCCCGGCCGGATCGACGCCATGCGCGGCCAGATCACCGAACTCACTGAGGAACTGATCGAGGCGCTCCGGGATCGCACCCAGATCGACATCGTCGACGACTTCGCCTACCCGCTGCCCGTCACGGTCATCTGCCGGCTGCTCGGCGTCCCGCGAAAAGACGAGCCGCTGTTTCGGGAATGGTCCGACGCAATTGTCGCGTCCGCTGACGTCGGGCCCGGGCAGGACACCATCGAGCGGGATCGGGCGGGCGAACAGGCCCGGACCGAGATGGGCCGCTACCTGGTGAACCTTGCCGAGCAGCGCCGCGGCCATCCCAGTGACGACATGCTCTCCGCCTTCATCAACGAACCGGACCCGGCCATGCGGCTCACCCGCGAGGAACTGGCGGAAACCGCCGTACTGCTGCTCATCGCCGGACACGAGACCACGGTCAATCTGATCACCAACGGGGTACTCACCCTGCTGCGCCACCCCGACCAGCTCGACCGGCTGCGCCGTGACCCCGGCCTGCTCCCCAGCGCGGTGGAGGAACTGCTGCGCTACGAGCCCCCGGTGCAGATGCGCGAGCGCATCCCTCTCGCCGACATCGACGTCGCCGGCACCACCATCTCCAAAGGCGCCTCCCTGGTACTCGCGCTCGCCTCAGGCAACCGCGACCCCAAACGGTTCCACGAGCCCGATCGGTTCGACCCCACCCGCCCGGACAACCAGCACCTCGGCTTCGGCTCCGGCATCCACCTGTGCTACGGCGCACCGCTCGCCCGAGTCGAGGCCCAGATCGCACTCCGCGCGTTGATCCCCCGCCTCGGTACCACAAGCCTGATCCAGGACCCGCCCCCCTACCGACAGAACGCCATGCTGCGCGGACCTCGCCATCTTCCCGTCGAGGTGCGCCAGCCCGCCTGACACCCGGGCGAGCCCAGCTCCGAGCCCACATGTGCCTCTGGCAGCGCCTTCAGGCTGGCGCAGGAATGCGCTTGGGGTCCCAACCCGGGGCAACCCGTGTCGCGTCGCCGCTTGTTTGACTGTTGTCAAATACTCGCTCTACTGTTTGTTTTGTGTCAAAGAGTCGTCGCATGCCGCGCCTGACCCCGGACGCCCGCCGTGGGCAGATCGTGGAGGTCGCGGCGTCTCACTTCGCACGCGAGGGCTACGAGGGGCTTTCCGTGCGAGCGATTGCCGCAGACGCCGGCGTGACGCGCGCGCTGGTGTACCACTACTTCCCAGGGAAAGATGCCTTGCTTGAGGCGGTGCTCAGGCGCGAGGCCGAAATACTTCTCGAGGTGACTGCGCCGGATCCCGAGCTCTCCCCGCAAGAGAACCTGCAACGCAGCCTGGCCGCATACCTCGATCACTTCTGCGCCAGCGGCCGGTTGGCTGACCTCACCGCCCCCGGGGCGGCGGCCCCGCCACTGGTACGCCAGCTCGTGGCTGCCGGCCACCCGGTACAGGTGGAACGCGTGCTCGGCTTGCTGGGACAGGAGGACACCCCGGTGATGCGGCTTGCCGTCGGGGCCTGGCTGAGTTTCGTCGTGCAGGCTGCCCGGGAGTCCGTAAATAGCCCTGCCGTGGCCAAGTCCGAGGTCACGCGGTTGTGCATGGACGTGCTGCGGGTCGTCACCGGATCAACGTTCGATCAAGAAACCGTCGGGACAGCGTATGGCGCCTCGTCACCGAACGAGGGGGGAAACCGATGAGGATCGTCGTCCGGGAAGCAATCGGTGCGACCGGCCAAGGAGGTGGTTCGGCAGGCTCTGGTTGCAGGGCACGACGTCCCCTATTGCTTGACTTGTGTCCAAGAGCGCGTACCGCACGTGAGCCTGACAGGGCGCTGCGGGCAGATCGTGAAGGCCGCAGCATCTCACTTCGCATGAGAGGGCTACGAGGCGGTGCCCGTGTGGGGCGATCAACACCGTCGAGAAAGGTACATGATGACGCACCCAGCGACCGTCGGTCTGGACGGTCCGTTCTTCACTGACCCCGACGAGCTGTACCAAAAGCTGCGCCGGGAGTCGCCGGTTGTGCGCGTAACCACGCCGATAGGCCTGAACGCCTGGATGGTCACCCGCTATGAGGACGTCCGGCCCGCGCTGAACGATCCGCGACTATCCAAGAGCGCCGCCCGGTTCGCCGAGATGCTCGAGCGGCGGTCGATCCCGCCCGACCGCCGGATACAGCTCGCCGACTCCGTGGCCGGGCACATGCTCAACACGGACCCGCCGGACCACACTCGGCTCCGCAAGCTGGTCAACCGCGCGTTCACGGTTCGGGCGGTCGCGCGGATGCGGCCCCGCATCGAGGAGATCGCGAACCGGCTGGCTGACACGATGGCGGCGAAGGGGGCCGGCGGGGCGACCGTCGATCTGATCGACGAGTTCGCTTTCCCGCTGCCGATGACTGTCATATGCGAGCTTCTTGGCGTTCCAGACGGCGAGCGGGACGACTTCCGCGCCTGGTCGAACACCCTGCTCTCGTTCTCGCCGCAGCAGGAGCGCATCGCGGCGGCCGGCGCAATGCGCGACTTCTTGACCCGTCTTGTTATCGGCAAAGGCGCGAACCCGGGCGACGACATGCTCTCGGCGATCGTGCAAGCCTCTGAAGACGGTGACTCTCTCTCGCCTGGCGAGGCCATCTCGATGGCGTTCCTGCTGCTCGTGGCCGGGCACGAGACCACGGTCAACCTCATCGGCAACGGGGTGCTGGCCCTGCTCCGCCACCCCGACCAGCTCGCCGCGTTGCGCGCCGATCCGTCGCTGATACCCAACGCTGTCGAGGAGTTCCTGCGCTTCGACGGCCCGGTCAACCTCGCGACCCTGCGCTACACCACCGAGCCGGTCGAGCTGGGAGGGATCATGATACCGGCCGGCGAGGTCGTGCTCGTCTCGCTGGTGTCGGCCAACCGCGACCCTGAGCGCTACCGCGAGCCGACGGAACTGGACGTCACACGCGACGCCTCCGGGCACGTCGCGTTCGGGTACGGGATACACCACTGCCTCGGTGCCCCGCTGGCACGGCTGGAGGGTGAGATCGCCTTCCGCACCCTGATCGAACGGTTCCCGGACCTGGCCCTCGCCGAGGAGCCACAGCGGCTCGTCTGGCGGCAGAGCATGCTGATCCACGGCCTGACGCGACTACCCGTCCATCTCTAACGGGGGAAGCCACGCGGCGAGGTGCCTATACGTCAGGCCCTATGCCGCGTGGCTCCCCTTCAAACGCCGTGGTGGACGTGACCGCGGGCCGGCACCGCGGGCATCCCAGGAGACCGAGACGGCCGTGCAATCATGCTACGTCCGCGTAGCGGATGATCTGGGTCGCCAGGACCGCCACCGTGGCCAGAGCGGCGGCTGAGCCGATCAGCACCACCAGAGTGTGCGGGCCCAGTAGCCAGAGCAGGGTGAGGGCGGCCAGCGGGGGCGCGCAGAACGCGGCCAGGTCCACCGCCAGCTGTAGCCGCTTGCGGGAGGGGCGGCGTGGGTCGTGGCGGCGGTATCTCTCCCATTGGAACATCTCGATGTCACCGGAGCCGTCGTCGACGAGGCCGACCAGGCGCGGCCCCAGCCGGTCGTGGACGTACCGTCCGATGGCGGCGATCTTGTGGTCGTTGGTGACATAGGCCCAGCCCAGCACCGTGGTGGCCAGCGGCAGCAGCAACAGCAACTCCCGGCGGCCGACGCTGGTGGTGACGGTGGCGATGCCGGCGATCGCGGTGAGCGTGCCGTACAGCAAGTGGCTGCGCATGCCGATCCGCTGCCGCTGCTCCGCCTTCAGGGCGTCGTATTCGCTCAGTAGGGCCGTGACCGCGCGCTCAGGACTTGCTGCGGTGGTGCCGCTGATTGCAGGCACGAGGTGTCCTGCCTTTCTGATCTGTCGGGATTGGCGGGTGTGCGGGCGCACTTCAGCAGGCCTCAGCAGCCAGGCACCGCCACCACCGCTCAGCCGATCTGAAACGAAACGCTGGACCGGCTCACCAGCTACCGCCTGGCACTGCTACGCAGTGGCGCTGGGGAGAAGGCGGTCGAGCTCAGGCAGGGGGCGTTGGCAGATTTGGTGAGCCTCGTCGGCGGGGATGCCGAACGTGCGCAGCAAGTCTTCGGTGATCTGGTCGCTGGCCTGGGCGTCGTCGCGGTGTGGCTGTGCGTGGAGTAGTTGGCCGAGGCATATGGCGGCGCCTGCGGCCATCACGAGGGCGAGCTCGGGGTCGCGTACGGTGAAGCGCCCGGCTTGGATGCCGGCTTGGATGTCGCGTCGGGCACGCGGGGCGAGGCCCCGATCGGAGAGGGCCAGGACCACACTGAGCAGGACTTTGCTGAGCTGGGGATGGCGGCGGTGCAGGCGTCCGGTAAGCCGGAAGCTGTAGGCGAAGACCTCGGCCGGGTCGTCCATGCCGCGGGTCAGCTCATCCAGCACCGCGCCGTGCCGGTCGAGGGCGTCTTCCACGGCGGCATGGAAGAGTTCCTCCTTGCTGGAGAAGTGGTTGTAGAACGAGCCCATGCCCACGTCGGCGGCCTGGGTGAGTTCCAGGATCGCCACGTTGGTCTTGCCTTCGGCGATGAAGGTCTGAGCCGCGTGGATGAGCGCGGCGCGGGTGCGCGCCTTGCGCCGTTCCAGGCGGCTTGGTGCGGCGTCGGCCATCTTTTCTCACTCCTGTCGCAGCTTCGCCGGTGATGTGCCCACTGTAGTGCGTTCCGTCAAGACTGACGGAATACTCAACACCTCTTTGACGACTCATTGCATTAGTGACAGTAGCTTACATAAGTGACGATATCGTCATATGCGCGAGGAAGTACCCCGGCAGAGCAAGCAACCCGATCATCAAGGTGCATGACGGACTTCCTCGGCCCGGCACTCGGCGGCATCCCCCCGAGGGAGTCACCGCGGCAAGCGCCGGCTGGCGCAGCTTCCCTTTCCCGAAGGAGGAAACCCATGACCGACCAGCTCGCCACCGGGCTTCGCCCCATCCGGTCCCCACGGGGGATCCCGCTCCTCGGCCACACGCCGCAGATCCCCGACACCAACCCGGTCGAGTACTTCGGTGAGCTGTCCAAGCAGTTCCCCGAGGGCATCTTCAGCATGGAGATCGCCGGCATCGAGAACGTCTTCGTCTACGACCCGTACCTGGTGGCGGAGGTCTGCGACGAGACCCGTTTCGGCAAGCCGATCCTCCCGCCGCTCAGCCATGTCCGGGACTACGCCGGCGCGGGCCTGTTCACGGCCCACGACGATGAGGAGGTCTGGGGCATGGCGCACCGGATCCTCAGGCCGGCCTTCAGCCAGCGGGCCATGAAGGGCTACTTCGGGCAGATGCTACAGATCGCCCAGAACCTGGTGGGCAAGTGGAGAGCCAAGCAGGGACAGTTGGTCAAGGTGACCGACGACTACACCCGGCTGACCCTGGACACCATCGCCCTGTCGGGGTTCGGTTACCGGTTCGGCTCCTTCGACAAGGAAGATCTGCACCCCTTCCTCCAAGCGCTGCTGGAGGCGCTGACGGAGTCGATGCGGCGCTCCCAGGAACTGCCGATGATGACCAAGCTCCGCAAGGCCGACGACAAGAGGTACCACGAGAGCATCGCCACTATGCGGGTCCTGGTCGAGAGTGTGATCAAGGAGCGCCGTCAGGGGAAGATCAGCGGTGAGGACGACCTCCTGGGCCTGATGCTGGAGGCCGTCGACCCGGAGACCGGCCGACGGCTGGACGACGACAACGTCCGGGACCAGGTGCTGACGTTCCTCATCGCCGGTCACGAGACCACCAGTGGGCTGCTGTCGTTCGCCACGTACTCGCTGCTGCGCAACCCGCACGTGCTGGCCCAGGCCTACGCCGAGGTGGACCGGATGCTGCCGGGCGACACGGTCCCGGACTACGACACGATCATGAAGCTGGATGTCATCCCGCGCGTGCTGGAGGAGACCCTGCGCCTGTGGGCTCCCATCCCGCAGATCATGAAGGCGCCGCTGGAAGACACCGCCATCGGGGGCCGCTACCACCTGAAGCACGGCACGAAGACGAACCTGCTGATGTTCCCGCTGCACACCCACCCCAAGGCGTGGGAGCGGCCGCTGGAGTTCGACATCGACCGGTGGCTGCCGGAGAACCGGGCCAAGCACCATCCGCATGCCTACAAGCCGTTCGGCAACGGCCGGCGCGCCTGCATCGGCCGCCAGTTCGCGCTCACCGAGGCCCGCCTGGCCCTCGCGCTGATACTGCAGACGTTCAAGTTCTCCGACACCAGCGACTACCAGATGGACGTCCGGGAGGCGCTGACGCGCAAGCCCGGCGACTTCAAACTGGTCGTGCGGACCCGCCAGGAGCACGAGCGGGCCGTGTTCGGTGTCTCGGCCGAGCAGACCGACGACACGCAGCAGGAGGCCGCGGTCAGCGGCGTCGGGGTGAACCTCACCGTCGCCTACGGCTCCAGCCTGGGCAGCTGCGAGGACCTGGCGCGCACGCTCGCCGGCCGCGGCGAGCGTTCCGGGTTCGGCACCACGTTGCTGAGCCTGGACGAGCTGGGCGACAACCTGCCCACCGAGGGCCTGCTCCTCGTCGTCGCCGCAAGCTACAACGGCAAGGCGCCCGACAACGCCCAGCGCTTCGACGACCTGATCGCCAACGGGCTGCCCGAGGGCTCGCTGTCCACCGTGCGGTTCGCGCTGCTGGGCGCCGGCAACACCCAGTGGGTGGCGACCTACCAGGCCTTCCCCAAGCGGATCGAGGAGGCACTGCTCGTCGCCGGCGCCACCCCGGTCATCGAGCGGGGCATCGCCGACGCCGCCGGTGACTTCGACGGCATGGCCACCCGCTGGATGGACACCCTATGGACCACCCTGGCCGAGGAGTACGCCGCCGACACCTCCGACGACGGCAGGCCGCGCTACCAGGTGCAGCTTCTCACCGAGGCGGACGTACGCCCGGCGATCGTCTCCGAGCAGGCCTACCCACTGACCGTGGTGGCCAGCGACGAACTCGTGGGCGACGCGACCGGGTTGTGGGACTTCAGCATCGAGCCGCCCCGCCCGTCCGCGAAGTCCATCACCGTCGAGCTGCCCGACGGTGTCACCTACGAGACCGGCAACCACTTGGCTGTCTTCGCCAAGAACGAGCCGTCGCTGGTGTCCCGCGCGCTGGCGCGGCTCGGCGTCGAGCACGACCAGGTGCTTCGGCTCGACCAGCCCGGCGGCGGCCGGACGCACCTGCCGGTGGGCACGCCCGTCACTGCCGGACTGCTGTTCACCGAGTTCATGGAGCTGCAGGACGTGGCCACCCGCACCCAGGTGCGTACCCTGGCCGCGCACACCCAGTGCCCGTGGACCCGGCCGCAGCTGGAGGCCTACACGGCCGACACCGAGGGAGCCGACGAGCGGTACCACAAGGAGATCCTTGCCAAGCGCATCTCGGCGCTGGGCCTCCTGGAGCGCTTCCCCGCGGTCGAACTGCCGCTGGCGGTCTTCCTGGAGATGATGGGGCCGATCCGTCCCCGCTTCTACTCCATCTCCTCCTCCCCGCTGGCCCACCCGCGCCAGGCGCGCCTGACTGTCGGCCTCCTCCAAGGCCCTGCCCTGTCGGGCGACGGCCAGTACCGCGGCATCTGCTCGTCCTACATCGCAGGCCTTGAGCCCGGTGACGTCTTCTACGGCTACGTGCGCGTTCCCTCTCCGGCCTTTGCCCCGCCTGCCGACCCCGCCACGCCGCTGATCCTCATCGGTCCGGGCACCGGCATCGCTCCGCTGCGCGGCTTTCTGGAAGAGCGTGCCTGGCAGCACGCCAACGGCACGAAGGTGGGCCTGTCCCAGGTCTTCGTCGGCTGCCGCCACCCGGAGCACGACTACTTCTACCGCCACGAGATGCAGGCATGGAAGGAGGCCGGGATCGCCCAGGTGCATACGGCATTCTCCGCAGTGCGGGACCATCCGGCCCGGTTCGTCCAGGACGCCCTCATCGCCGCCTCCGACACGGTGTGGCAGGCCCTGCGGGACGGCGCTTACATCTACGTCTGCGGCGACGGCCGCCGTATGGCGCCCGCCGTACGGGAAGCACTCGCCGCCATCCACCGCAGCCACACCGGCAGCGACGACGAAACCACCCGACAGTGGCTCGCCCAGCTCGACGCCGACGGCCGCTACCAGCAGGACGTCTTCGCCTGATCTCCCCACGCTGCTGCGCGCCGGGCGTACGGAACCGATCGACACACCGCTGCAAAGAAGGAGAGATGATCATCATGGACACTATGCTCGCTGGACGCTTCTATCTGGACACCCAGAAGTTCGTCGTGGAAGAGGTCCCCGTCCCCGTGCCCGGCCCGGGGGAGGTACTCATCAAGGTCAAGGCCGCAGGCGTCTGTCTATCGGACGTCCACCTGATCGACGGCACCCTGCGCCCCCTGTTCGCCACCTCCGACGCGGTCACCGTCGGCCACGAGGTCTCTGGGGTGATCCACACCCTCGGCCCCGGCCTCAAGCGGAGCCTGAGGGTGGGCACCCGCGTCACCCTGGAGGCCGGACAGAGCTGCGAGCAGTGCGATGACTGCGCCCGCCGCCGCCCCTGCACCCAGGTCCGTACCCGCGGCATCGACTACGACGGCGGCTGGGCCCAGTACACCGTCGCCCGCGAGGACACCCTCATCCCCATCCCCGACAACCTCCCCTTCGACCAGGCATCGATCATCCCGGACGCGGTCTCCACCCCCTACGCCGCCGTCGTGGCCACCGCCGGGGTGCGCCCCGCCCAGGCCGTGGGCGTGTGGGGTGTGGGTGGAGTGGGCGCGCACAACGTCCGCGTCGCCCGTCTGGTCGGCGCCGCGCCGATCATCGCCGTCGACCCGCTGCCCGGCGCCCGGGAGCGCGCTGTGGCCTTCGGCGCGGACATCGCCCTCGACCCTGCCGCCGACGACTTCGCCGACCAGGTACGTGCGGCCACCGCTGGACGCGGCCTGGACTTCGCCTTCGACTGCGCCGGCGTGCCCGCGGTCCGGGAGCAGGCGGCCACGGTGCTTGGCCTCAACGGCGCCCTCATCCTGGTCGGCATCACCCCGAAGCCGCTCACCATCAGCGAAGGCCTGACCTTCAACTACATGCGCAAGCAGGTACGCGGCCACTACGGCGGCTTGCCGGAATCCGTATCCGAGCTGGTGCGGCTGGCTGCAGGCGGCCGACTCGACCTGGCCCCCTCCATCACCGACCATATCCCGCTCGCCGACGCCGCCGAGGCCATCCACCGGCTTGAGCACAAGACCGGCGACCCGATCCGCCTCATCCTCGTTCCCTAACGCCGAGGACAACCGGCCGGTGCCACAGAGATCACTCTGCGCGCGCTGGCCCTGACCTTTGCCGCATTTCCGAGCGCCGAAGAGAAACCGACAGCGACATGTCTCAGCTCGATTACCCCATCGCCCGCCAGGACCCGCGCCTGGACATCACCGGCCTGTACGTCTTCTGGGCAAAGCGCAGCACCGCATCCGGAGGATGTGCGGTGTGCGGCAACGGCTTGCCCGTGAATACGCAAGGTGACAGCCCCGATTCCGCGGAATCTGATCGAGAGAAAGGATCGTCCGCGATGACGCGTCCGACAGCCTGGTACGACCGTGAGGGTCCACACTCGCTCCGTGAGGGCCGAACCGCGGCGACGGTCCCGATCGTCCCCGACATGCTGAGAGAGCTGGAGTCAGAGCTGCAGAAGAACCGGCAGTTCGCCTCCGACGCCTCCCACGAGATGCGCACGGCCGTCGCGGGACTGCGCGCGGAGCTAGAGGAGGCCTGCCTGTATCCCGACCAGACTGATCACCACGATCTGCTCACCAGGGCGCTGAGAGGCGTCGACCGGTTGGATGCGATCCTCACCGACCTGCGAGTCCTCGGCGAAATGGAGACAGGCCCACCCATGGAGCCGCAGCAAGTCGACCTCGCGGAGCTGGTCCGGGACGAGGTCTGCCGCCGGGTCGATCGCCTCGCGGTCCAGCTCTTGCTTCAACCGGGCGTGACCGTCCAAGCCGTCCCGATCCGGATCGCCCGACTGGTCTCCAACCTGCTCGACAACGCTCAACGGCACGCCCAGCGGATGGTCGAGGTCAGGGTGAGCCGCGCGGGCGACAGCGCCGAGATGACCGTGGCCGACGACGGAGAAGGAATCGCGAAGTCCGAGCGGGAAAGGATCTTCCAACGCTTCACCCGCCTGGACGCCGCACGCCGCCTCGACCACAAAGGCACCGGCCTCGGTCTCGCCATTGCGCGCGACATCGCCCAGGCGCACCTGGGCACCCTCCACGCTACGGAGTCCGCAACGGGCGGGGCCTGCTTCGTGCTGCGGCTTCCCCTCGCGGGACCAGCCCGTCTGGCAAGCCGGCGGGCAAGGCAGATGCCCGAACAAGGCTAGGGATCTTTGACCTGCCAGGCATAACGGAGAGGAACGCGATGAGACACCACGTTGACTACGCCGCCGTGTTCACGGCCATTCCGAGCCCGTGCCTGATCATGACGCTGAATCTGACCATCGTGGCCGTCAACCAGGCATACGCCGACACCTGCGGACTTCAGACAGAGGAATTGCTGGGCCGGTATCTCTTCGACCCGTTTCCCCGTAATCCCGCCGATCCCGATGAGATTCGCGCGCTCCGCAACCTCGAAGCCTCGCTCTGGCGGGTCCGGGCCACCGGACAGTCCGACGTCATGGCTCCGCACAAGACCGCCATGCCGGTGCCCGGCAGCGCGGACGTGTTCGAGGAACGGTACTGGAGCGCGATCAACTCTCCTATCCTCGACCCGGACGGAGCGGTGACGCTGTTCCTCCACCGGGTCGAGGACGTGACCGCGTTCCTCACCGGGCGACAGCAGGCCGGCGCGCGGGCGAGGAAGCTGGACGCGCATGAGCACACGATGGAGGCGGAGCGCTGCGCCCCCGACGAGGAATTGCAGGAACTCAACGAACAGCCGAGGGAGGCGGAAACGCACTTGGAACAGCTGTTTGACCGGCAGCGTCAGTTTGCCGCCGACGCCTCGCACGAGCTCCGTACGCCGATCGCCGGCCTACGCCTGCAAGTAGAGGCGGCGAAGCTGTATCCAGACGACGTCGACCTGCCCGATCTCCTGGACCATGTCATGGGTGACCTCGATCGGTTGGAGAACATCATCAATGATCTCCTCTTTCTGGCCCGGCCGCAGGCCGACACTGGGAGAATTCTTGAGGATGTGGACCTGACAGAGCTGGTCGAGGCACAGGCGGCTCGCTGGGCCGACCGGTGCAACCTGCGGCTCGACGTCGATCCCGCGGTGACGGTGAACGCCGCCCCGGGCGAGATCGCCCGATTGTTCGTCGCCTTGCTCGACAACGCCCGACGTCACGCCACCCACATGGTGGAGGTTCGCCTGCGCCGAGCAGGCGAACATGCCGAACTGGCCGTGGCTGATGACGGCGAGGGAATCGCCCCTGCCGACCGCGAACGCGTATTCCGGAACTTCGTCCGACTGGACACCGCCCGCAGTCGCGACCGCGGCGGTGCCGGCCTGGGGCTGGCCATCGCGCGCGACATCGCCTCAGATCACCACGGCACTCTGCACATCGAAGACTCGGCGACCGGTGGTGCGTGCTTCGTATTCCGCATTCCCCTCGCCCGCTGACACCGGGCCTGATCTGGCCCATCTTCACCCCCCGTAGCGCGTCCATCTGCGCCTGGCCCTGACCAGCCCTATCAGCCCTTTCCGGCTTACCTGCTCTGCCCCCCTTCCTCACTTTCAAGGAGCGCAACGTACTGGCCCCTTGCTCGAGGCCGACGGGGGACGTACGCTTCGTAAAGTACGTACTTTACGATGCTGCCGGAGTTGGCATAGATGGATCCCCGGGAAAGCGAGTTCGTCGACCGGCTGGGGCTGGTCATGGAGCGTTTGGGCGGCACGCGGACGATGGGTCGCCTGTACGCGTGGCTGATGATCTGTGACCCGCCACACCAGTCCCTCACCGATCTGGCGGCGCAACTCAGCGTGAGCAAGACCGCGATCAGCACGGTCGCCAGGCAACTGGAGGCGGTCGCCATGATCGAGCGCGTCCCCAGGTCGAGCCGCGAGCACCATTACCAGGTGGTCCACGGTGGATGGGAGCACGTCATGCGGGTCCAGCTGGCCGCCATGCAGCCGGTCCTGGAGACGTTGGACTTCGGGCTGTCAGTCGTCGGCGACGATCGGCCCGAGCAACGGGCGCGGCTGGAGGACACCAAGGAGTTCTTCGCCTTCACCGCGCGCGACCTGGACGAGTTCCTCCAGCGCTGGCGGGAGTACCGCGAGAAACCGGAAGACGATGATGGGGGCGTCGAATGAACGCGGAAAGGGTGGATTTCAGCGGCATCACCGACGAAGGGGTGACCTGGACGCTCCTGGGCACGCTCTACCTGCGGGCATGGGAGAGCCGGCTACCGGCGCCGATCCTCGGCGACCACCACGCGGCCGAGGCCATCCGGCGCATCGACTACGACTTCGCCAAGCTGAAGCGGCGCATGCGGCCGAACAGCAACCAGTTCCTGGTGGCGCTGCGGGCCCGGCAGCTCAACGACTGGAGCGCCGCCTTCCTGTCCCGGCATCCGGACGCCATCGTGCTGCAACTGGGGTGCGGCCTGGACAGCCGGATGCTCCGGCTCGACCCGCAGGGGGCGCTGCGCTGGTTCGATCTCGACATTCCCCAGGTCATCGACCTGCGCCGCCAGCTCTATCCGGAACACGGCACGTACCGGATGATCGGCGCGTCGGTGACGGACGACGGCTGGCTGGAGAAGATCCCCGCCGACCGCCCCGCCCTGATCATCGCCGAGGGGCTGCTGCCCTACCTGACCCCATCCGAGGTGCGCCGCCTGCTGCAGCGGCTGACCGACCACTTCACCTCAGGCGAGTTGATCTTCGATGGGCTGGCTCCGTGGGTGGTCCGGATGGCCAAGTTGTTCCACTGGTCCCCGCGCGACGGCCGGGACGTCGAGCGCTGGAACCCCCGCCTCACCTGCGCCGACCAGGTTCCCCTCACCGCGCACTACCGCAGGATCCCGGTACGGCTCTACCGCGTCATCTACCGGCTCATGAACGCCGTACCGGGACTGCGGAACATGTCCGTGGAATACCGCTTCACGTTCTGAACACTCGGCAGGCCACGGAGTACATCTCGGACACCGGCAACAGACCCACGACCAAGGGAGAGGCGATGGCTGACATCGTCGAGCGGTACAACATCCCCGAACAGCACTTCTGGCTGCGCGGGCAGCGATCGGGCCCACCTGTCGAGCACGACGCCCGCGCCGGGATGTGGAACGTCTACGGTTACCCCGAACTGCACGAGGTCCTCGGCGATCCCGCCACGTTCTCCTCCGACACCATGCGCGTGATCCCCAAGGACCTGAAGCCGGACAGCAAGGACCTCTCGCTGGAGGGCTTCATCACCCAGATCGACCCGCCGGAGCACGGCAAGCTACGCAAGCTGGTCAGCAGCGCCTTCACCCGGAAGGTCGTCGCGGATCTCGAGCCGAGGATCGCCGCCCTCACCCACGAGCTGCTCGACGCGGCACAGGATCGCGGCCGGCTGGAACTGGTGACCGATCTGGCCTATCCCCTCCCGGTCATCGTCATCGCCGAACTCCTGGGCGTGCCCAGCAGCGATCGCGCCCTGTTCAAACAGTGGGCCGACGGGCTGTTCCAGCGCGACACCAAGGTCTCACTCGCCGAGCCCGCCGAAGAACAGAACGTGGACATGGAGGCCACGCTGAAACCGTGGAAGGACATGTACGCCTACCTCGCCGGCCACGCCGCGGAACGAAAACGACAGCCGCGCGCCGACCTGCTCACCAGGCTGGTCGAGGCTGAGGTGGACGGCGAACGCCTTCCCGACGGCCAAGTGGTCAACTTCGCGATCGTCCTCCTGCTCGCCGGACACATCACCACGACGATGCTGCTCGGCAACACAGTGCTGTGCCTGGACGCCTTCCCGGAGCAACAGGACAAGGTACGGGCCGACCGCGCCTCGATCCCGGACGTCATCGAGGAATCCCTCCGCTTCCTCACCCCGTTCGCCGCCCTCGGCCGCGCCACCACCCGCGAAGTCGAAATCGGCGGCGTGACCATCCCTGCCGATCAAATACTCATGGCCTGGCTCGGGGCGGCCAACAGAGACCCCCGGCAGTTCCCCGACCCTGACGTCTTCGACCCCGGCCGCGACCCCAACCCACATCTCGGCTTCGGCCGCGGCATCCACTTCTGCCTGGGCGCCCCCTTGGCCCGCCTGGAGGGACGCGTCGCCCTGAACATCCTGCTCGACCGATTCGACCGCCTGTGCACCGACCCGGGCGACCCGGTGCACTTCATGCCCACGCCGACCATGACAGGAGTGCGCCGCCTTCCGCTGAAAATCTGACGCCCGAAGGATCGGCCATGCGGGAAACGGCGCCCTCGCCGGTGAGGCTGAGGGCGCTGTCCTGGTTCAGCACGGAGCAACCCGTGGGCAGGGTCGCCGCTGGGTGACGTTGGCGCACCGGCGTGGCCGGCGTCAGCTGCGAAGATCGGCGATGCATCCGTCCGGGCGGATGAGCACGCTGGTCGGTGCGGTGATGTGGTCCGCCTGGTGGGCGCTGTGCTTGTCGTCGTGCATGACGTGCGGGCCGGTGATGGAGGGTGTGGCGGTCATGTGGGTGCGGGTGGCGGCCCCGCCACGCGCAAGGCTCCAGGCCGCGGGGGCCGGGCACCCGGATGGAGCCGGCGCAAACAACACCAACTAAGTAGCGCATTGCAGCGTCTCACCTACTGTCTGTGCTCACGCACCTCCTGGGAGGAACGCTCCATGCCGACCATCAAGCCCGCAGCACGCAATCGAGCGAAAGGGTGCGGCTGCCTTGTCGTCGCCCTCCTGCTCGTCGTGGGCGGATGCAGCGCCCTCTTCGGCAGCGACGACCGAGCCCCCGCGTCTGCCGCCTACACGCCGGCGCCGATCCCGTCGTACAGGCCCTGGACGCCGGAACCTCGGATACCGCGACCCGTGGCCAGCCGCGGCGACGACGGCGTCGCCGACCGTTACGACAATGACGATGACGGCGACGGAGCGACCACCCTCAACGACATCGATGACCACGACCCCAGCAAGGGCAAACGCCCCAAGCGGAAGAAGACCCGCCAGCCCCGTCCGCAACCGCAACCGGAACCGATCCAAGTCGGCAACGTTCGCCCGGGCGGGTTCTGCGGCACACCGGGCGCTGTTGGAACCTCCCGTGGCCGCATCTACCGATGCCGCGGCGGCCACTGGCGGCGCTGAACAGCGCTTGACTGCTCTTGGTGCCATTCCTGGCACCGTGGAGTACGGCCTCCTCAGGTCAGGACCGACGGCTCTCCGGGCTCCGGGACCACGCCGCACGCTGGGCTTTCCCGGAGTGGACGCCGCGGGCCGGCGACTGGAACCACTTGTACACGGGATTCGTTGACGACGGCACACCGTACACGGACGTGCGAGCACTCACCACTGCGCCCACCCCGACCCGGCAAGCGACACCGAGCTGTGGAGGTGTCTCGACTGCGGCTGACGACGAGCTCCCAGTCGATGTCCCAGGTGGTGTTGAGGCGAGGATCTTGAAGACGATCCCGACGCCTTTACAAAGTAGATTTCTGAGGGGCGGTCACGAGGTACCGTAACCGCCGCGCCTCCTGGACCAGCCTGCTCGACCCCTTGCGGGCCGTTACCGCTGCCACTTCCGGCAGCTCAGCACGCACCCCCGCGATCCTGGCCGCCCTCGCCCCCGCCGCGAGGAGGTCGGCCACCCCCGCACGCGGCCGTTCATCCTCCTTCGGCAGCAGACCCGGCAGCAGTCGCACGATCACCTCCCACACCGTCTCGTGCGCCCCCGCCTGTGTGGCGTCGTCGAGCACCGACACCACCCGGTTGAGCTTGAGAAGGCCCCGCGTGACCAGCTCCGTGAGCGCCTCCCCCAGCGCCGCCACCGGAACCTGCCCGCGCGCCGCCAGTGTCAGCAGCGCTTCGGTGGCGGCCGCCCGGCTGGTGGCGTTCGCGTGGCCCATGCCGCAGGCCAGCGCGTGCGCCATGCCCTCACCGATCGGGCCGTCCGCGTACGCCAGGCCCACCAGCGCCTGGGTGGGCAAGTCGTTGAACTCCATGCCGGCCGACAGGTTCCAGATCATGTGCACGGCCACGACCTCCCGGTGCGAGGGCATGACGAGAGGCCACCACTCGAGCGTGTACGCGTAGCCGGTCTCGAGCTCGTACAGCTCGCGGATCGGCTCGGGCAGGTCGCCCGACAGCTCGGCCTTCAAGTCCCGCGTCGGCTCCCCCTGCCGCGGGCGATGCTCCACGACGAAGACCTTCACTCCCGGATCGGCCGGGCGGCCACCGCGCATCCAGGCGGCACACGTGCGGCCCGCCTCCGAGGTCAGCCCCTCCGCCCGCCGCCAACACACCTCCGGGATGTCGCGGGGCAGCCGCAGCAGGGCCTGCGCCAGATCCAGGGGCAGCGCCCGCACGCGGGCGGCTTCCAGCACCTCGAGGCGATCGAGCAGCACACCGGGGTCGATGTGGCCGGTGCCCGCGGTGGGCGTGGCCAGCAGGACCGGGTAGCCGTTGCCGTCCTCGAACGACCGCGCGAGCTCGTGGGCGCGGCACAGGTAGATCCGGTCCAACGCGCGCAGGGGCAGCGGCTGCTTGACGGCCGTCTTCGACAGCGACCTGCTGTCCTCGGGCGAGGCGAACGCGAGGAAGGCCCGGCGCACGGCCTGAACCGCCCCGTCGTGGAGCCGGTCCCCGTAATGACCGAAGAAGAGCGGATCGACCGGCTGCGACCAGGGAAGCAATGCCTGGCGGAGCGCGCCGGGCGCCCGGTGCGACCACTCGGCCAGCCCGCCCAGGAGCCGCTCGAACATGTACGGGTCCAGGTCAGGCGCGGCGGCCTCGCGTACGAGCTGCTCCGCCGAGGCGATGGGCGCCGGCATCGCCGGGCCGTCCCCGACCGCGGGAAGCGGGATGACGGCGACCTCCTCCGCCTCGATGCCGCCGCCGTACGCGGCCGAGATCTTCTCCCGCAGCTCGCCGGGCAGCACGGCCGCCGCCTGGCGTACGGCCTCGCGACCCGGCTCACCGGCGTGCCGGGCCAGCTTGACGACCAGCCGCACGGCGCGCTCCTGCAGCGCCAGGGTGTCCTGCGCGAAGATCACGGACAGCGCGGCCAGCACGACGTCCACCCGCCCCGCGTCGCGGAGCACGGCGTCGCCGGCCCACGAGACCACCGCACGCAGCAGCTTCTTCTCCGGCCGGAACGCCAGCGCCTGCACCGCCTCGGCGAACAGCTCCTCCTCCAGCCGCCCCGCCTCTTCGAGCCGCCGCAGCTGCGCCAGCGCCAGATCGGCCACCGAGACCGGCCCGGCGGGCAGCAGCCTGGTGTAGTCGGCGGCCCGCCCGGCCGACTCGTCGATGTCGAGGTCGAGCCGGTCGTGCAGGATCGCGAGGGCAGCCGGCGCGGACGGCCCGTCACGCAGCAGCCGCCCCACGACCCCGTCGATGACCACCTTCCGCTCCAGCAGCCCGTCCTCGACGAGCCGGACGATCGTGCCCACCTGATTGGGGAGGGCCTCCCCCAGGCCGTCGATCTCGAAGATCCGCGGCGTGAACGCGGCGAACAGCGGATCCGTGGCCGCCGGCTTCGAGTCGAGCGCGCGCAACCAGCCCACCATGAACGCGTCACCGTCCGGCGGCTCGATGCCGGTCTCCCGCACGAACGCCGCGGCCACCTCCCAATACCGCAGCTCGGGCACGCGCAGCCGCCTGGCGATGCGGCGCGCCACGTCTGCCTTCCACGCGGCGGGCCGCTCGCGCAGCAGCTCGAGAACGAGCTCGTCGTCGCCCTGCATCCAGCGGAACTCGCGCCTGAACAACCACGCCGCGACGGCCGCCGCCCCGCCGAGGCACCCGACCCCAGCCAGCAGCATCGACCTGAGCTGCTCCTGCCAGGCCGACCAGTCGCCCTCGGGCCGCAACGTGGCCACGTATCCCGGCAGCCGCTCCGCGACCTCCTTCCGACCGGCCGGGTCCAGCTCGCCGACGAGGCGAACCACCTTGCCGGTCGCACCGCGCGCGGCCAGCTTGACCAGCCGCTCCCACGCGCTCACCCGGCCGCCTCTCCAGCGGGCCGGGAAGAAGAACGGGCGCACGAACACACCTCCGCTGTGTCAGCCATCGCGGCGACCCTAGCGGGCGCCCACGACAATCTCGGACTCCGCGAGACGGCGGCGCTCAGGCCTGAGACAGGCCGGAATGTGATATGATCATTTTGTCATGAATAGTCATGACACATCCCGGCCCCACGTGCTTCTCGCCGGAGACCCCGACGGCCCCGCCGCCCGCTTCGTCGCGGCCATGAACGCCGGCGATCCCCAGGCGATCGACCACGTCTACGAGGACGGCGCCGTCCTCGTACCGGTGCCCGGCCATCCCGTCACCGGCCCCGCACGTCTCGCCGCCAACCAGCACCTGCAGAGCTTCGGGCTGCCGATCGAGGCGCGTCCGAGGCACGCGTACGTGGCCGGCGACATCGCCCTGCTCATCGTCGACTGGTCCATGCGCGGCACGGCACGCGACGGCACCGAGATCGACATGAGCGGCACCGCCACCGACGTCGTCCGCTGCGGCCCCGACGGCCAGTGGCGCTACGTCATCGACAACCCCCACGGCACCGTCTGACCGGCTCAGCCGCCGAATTCGGCCACGTGGTCCCGCGCCCACCGGCCATAGGTGCGCGCGGGGCCACCGGTCACCTTCTCGGCCGTGTCCGTGGCCGGCGCCGGACGGTCCACCGCGTCCCGCGGGTGGCGGATCACGGACTCCGCGACGTCCAGCGCCTCACGATGCTCGGCCCGATCCTGTACGACGAAGCGGACCGGCCGGCCGATCGCCTCCCCGATCAGCTCCGCCTGCCGCTCGCGCGTGCCCGGCTCCGGCCCGGTCAGCACGTACACCGCTCCCTTGTGCACGGGCTCGGTCAAGGCGCGCGCCGCGATGTCGGCCTCGTGCACCGGAGCCGAGTGCGCGTCGGGGAACGGATCCCGTACCACCCCCTCGGCGCGTACCGGCGCCGCCCACTGCAACGTGTTCGTGGCGAACGTCACGGGCCGCAGGTACGTCCACGCGATGCCCGAGCCGGCCACTACGGCCTCGGCGTCAGTGATCGTCCTCGGATCCGTCCGCTGCGATGAGCATCGCCGACAGCCGGGGATGGTGATCGGATCAGCCGGCACGCCGGTCGTCGACCTCGACGGACAGGCATCGCCACGGCATGGCGAACGGGATGAGATCGCCGCTCGCCACCCGCACAGGCTCCTCCGGGAGGAAGTGGACGACCGTCCCAGTCGTGCTGTCATCGTCGATCGGTACCAGATCAGTCACGGGCGCGCCATGTTCGTACCGCTGAGTCCAGGATCCGTTGTGGCGGCGGTTGGTATGGACGAGCCACTCGCTGAGCGCCGCGACGACGGACATGCCCCGGCGCGGATGACCATCGGAAAGCAACTGTGCGTCAGGGTGATCGAAGAACCGGAGGTCTTTCGACGCCATAACCGGCTTCTTCACGACCCGTCCATGTTCGTCAAAGCGGGTGTCAGTGCCTCGCCCGTCATCTGCCACGGACACTGAGCCATCGGGGTGGAGTGTCACGACACAGCACCCTCCGTTGTTGCACTCCGCCTCGTCGGCTGCATAGGCGACGACTTCAAGGATCAGATGCCGGACACCACCGGGAGCGAATGTGTCCGGGTTCTGACGGATGCACGCCAGGTGACCGAAGTCCACCACGCTCGCCCAATCGTGCGTCGTGTTACGCCAGGAAGCCCTTGATATATCCACCGAAGAAGTATGCCAAGTCATCCCCGAGCCGTAGCAGCGGCTTGATGGTCTCCCAGAGTTCCTCAACCGCCTTCTTCGGGGCCGCTGTCGAAGACGGCTGTTCCCGTTCGTCGGGTGATAGAGAGGATGACCACCAAGAATGAGGAGGGCCTGATGCCCCAGTACGGAGTCCTGGTCTACATGCCGGCGCCGGGCGACCCGATGAAGATCTCGCCTGAGTACGAAGCGGCGCTCGAACGGTACCCGGCCCAGGTCGAGGAGCTGGGCGGGCGCGGTGTCGCGGGCTATGCGCTGCAGCCCAGCACCACGGCCACGTCCGTGCGCGGCGGCGACTTCGTCACCGACGGCCCGTTCATCGAGGCCAAGGAGGTCATCGCCGGGTTCTTCATCCTGGAGGCACCGGATCTGGACGTCGCCCTGAAGATCGCCAAGCTCAACCCGGTCTACCTGGACGGCGGCGGCGTGGAGGTCCGGCCGCTGTTCGTCCCGCCGGCGGAGTGAGCGACGACAACAGGGCCGCGGTCGAACGCGCCGTGGCGGACGCGCACCGTCGCGAGTGGGCCTTCGTGCTCGCCGCGACGGCGCGCGTCGCCGGCGTCCTCGATCTGGCCGAGGAGTGCGTCCAAGACGCCTACCTCGCCGCACTGGAGGCCTGGGCCCGCGACGGCGTGCCCCTCAAGCCCGGCGCCTGGCTCACCACCACCGCCAAACGCAAAGCACTGGACGTCCTGCGCAGGGACCAGGTGTTCCGGGCGAAAATGCCGCTGCTCGCAGAACCGGACGAGGTCGACATGGATGAGCCCGACGACGAGGCGATCCCCGATGACCGCCTGCGCCTGATCTTCACCTGTTGCCACCCCGCGCTGGCTCGGGAGGCCCAGGTGGCGCTGACCCTGCGCCTGGTGTGCGGGGTCGGCACCGGCGACATCGCCAGGGCGTTCCTGGTCTCCGAGCCGACCATGGCAGCACGGGTCACCCGGGCCAAGAAGAAGATCTCCGCAGCGGCGATCCCGTACCGGGTGCCGGACACCGGCGAGCTGCCCGAGCGGCTGGACGCGGTGCTGACCGTCATCCACCTGCTCTACACCACCGGGCACACCGCCTCCGCGGGCGCCGATCTGGTCCGCACCGATCTGGTGGAGCGCGCGCTGGGCCTGGCCCGCGTGCTCTTGGCCCTGATGCCCGATGAGGCGGAGGTCCGCGGGCTGCTTGCGTTGTTGCT
Organism: Nonomuraea sp. NPDC049784; assembly: GCF_040659615.1. NCBI lineage: Bacteria > Bacillati > Actinomycetota > Actinomycetes > Streptosporangiales > Streptosporangiaceae > Nonomuraea > Nonomuraea sp. NPDC049784. Next base: position 8,144 of record NZ_JBFAMX010000075.1, on the reverse strand, counting down.
GCTCACCGATGCCCGCCGGGCCACCCGGACCGACGCCCAGGGCCGGTTGCTGTTGCTGGAGGAGCAGGACCGCACCGCCTGGGACCGGGCCGCCATCGACGAGGGACGCCGCCTGGTCGAGGGCGCGTTCCGTACTGGCCGGGCCGGCCGGTACGCGCTGCAGGCCGGCATCGCCTGCCTGCACGCCGGCGCCGCCAGTTACGCAGCAACCGACTGGCGCCAGATCCTCTGGCTCTACAACGAGCTGCTGAAGGTGTGGCACTCCCCGGTCGTCGCACTCAACCGGGCGGTGGCGACCTCGATGGTGCACGGCCCCCAGGCCGCTCTCGAGGAGATCGACGCTCTGGCACGAGACGACCGGCTCGCTGCCTACCACTATCTTCCCGCCATTCGAGCCGACCTGCTGCGCCGGCTCGGCCGCCCCCGCGAGGCCGTCATCGCCTACCGCGCGGCGTTGGAACTCGCCGACAACGAGGCCGAACGGGAGTTCCTCGCCTCCCGCCTCGCCGAGGCTGTCGATTCCGGATCCGGTCGCTCGTCGGAACGGTAGAGGACCGGCCGCAAGGAGTGTTGCATGGACATGGCCCTGCCGTACCTGAGCGCGGATCTCCCCCTCTGCCACCCAGCGGCTGTGGATCCTGGAGATCTAGGGGTTCCTCATCGCGGTCAGCGGGTGGTCGGAGGGTCGGGCGCGAGTGATCCGTCCGGGGCGATGTGGTCGAAGATCTGCTGAATGAGGGTCAGGACGTGCGGGTCGTCGACGGTGTAGAGCTGGCGCCGACCCGCACGGTGCGCGGCGATCACGCCGGCCAGCCGCAGCTTCGACAGGTGCTGTGACACCGTGGCGATGCTCATCCCGACGTGGTGCGCGAGCGTGCCGACGTCGTAGGAGCCATGCGTGATCAACCACACGAGGTGCAGGCGAACCGGGCTGGACAGCAGCGCGAACGTGCCCGCCGCCGATCTCAGCTGTGCCGGGGTCGGTTCGGCCGGTGGCGGCGGCTTCGCCGCTGGTGAGGACTGCATGGTGAGGCCATTGTCCCGCCCGAGCCGCATGGCCCGCATCTCGGCACGACGTTTTGTTATTTGCGAAAGCGACGAAACGATGGCAAGCTGAAGGGACTCCGAAGGGGAGTAGCCCGTAACACCACGCGTCGACATGCTGAGAGCCCTCGGGTTCTCCGGCGGTGGGGACCGGCGTCACGTCACCGTGACATCGGTGGACGAGACCTTCGGCCAAGCAGTCATGCCTGGCCGAGCTCCCTGGATGCCCGGTCCGGCTGTTCGCCGTCCGGGAAGGGAACTCACGTCGTGCTCCCCAAGTTGCTGCGGCCGCTGGCTCTGTGTGTGGTTTTCACGGTTCCCGCGCTGGTCGCTCGTCTCGCCGGGATCCATCCATCGCCGCTGGTCGCGTTGCTGATGTTCGGGGCGGCGGTCGTGGCGGCCTCGTTCGTGCTCGCCTGGGCGGCGGAGGCGGCGCAGGTCGATATCTCCGGCGGGCTCGCGATCGCGATCCTGGCGGTCATCGCGGTGTTGCCGGAGTACGCGGTCGACCTGTACTTCGCTTACACCGCGGGCTCTGACCCCACCTACGTCGCCTACGCCGCGGCGAACATGACCGGCTCCAACCGGTTGCTGCTCGGCCTGGGCTGGTCACTGGTCGTCTTGCTCGGCCTGGCGATCGCCAAGCGCCGCACCGGCCGGACCGTCCGGGAGCTGGTACTCGACTCCGGATACCGCGTCGAGCTCGGGTTTCTCGCGATCGCGTCGGTGGTGGCGTTCGTCATTCCCGCGACCGGCCAGATCTCCCTGGTGCTCGGGTTCGCGCTGCTGGGGTTCTTCGTGTTCTACCTCTGGAAGATGTCCCGCGCCGAGGTCGATGAACCGCACCTGGTCGGGCCGGCGGCCACCATCGGGGCCCTGCCCCAGCGGTCGCGCCGCACCCTGGTGGTCGTTCTGTTCCTGTTCGCCGCCGTGGTCATCGTCGCCAGCGCCGAACCGTTCGCGCAGGCTCTGATCGCCACAGGCAAGCAGTTCGGCGTCGATGAGTTCCTGCTCGTGCAGTGGCTCGCGCCACTGGCGTCCGAGTCACCCGAGTTCATCGTCGCCATCCTGTTCGCGGTACGCGGCAAAGGCGACGACGCGATCGGCACCCTGATCTCCAGCAAGGTCAACCAGTGGACCCTGCTCGTCGGCAGCCTGCCCATCGCCTACCTGATCGGCGGCGGAAGCGCCGGCGGCCTCGCGCTGGACGCCCGCCAGATCGAGGAGTTCCTGCTCACCGCCACCCAAACACTGCTCGGTGTCGCCGCCCTGCTCGCACTGCGATTCCCCCGCTGGGCCGCCTGGACACTGCTGGGCCTGTTCGCCGTCCAGTTCGCCCTGCCCGGGCAAACCGCCCGCTACGTGCTGTGCGGGATCTACCTGGTGATCGCGCTCGCCGCACTCATCCGCAACCGTCGCCACATCCTGCCTACCCTTCTCGCTCCGTTCCGTCCGATCTCAGACGCCGAACGCGCACCCGCCCTCACGCACAACTCCTGAACGGGTGCCTTCGGAGGAATCCCCGACATGAAGATCATCGACCGTATCCGCGTCTACCTGCACAGCCCCCAGGGACAACGGCTTGCCAAGCAGGCCCGCGAGCAGTTCAACAAGCCGGACAACCGGCACCGGCTACGCGATCTGATCCGCCGCCTCCGAAACCGCCGTTGATTAGCGGACCAACAGACGGGACCTTCCAGTGAGCGTTTCGCTGCACCTACGCCCGGCAGGCAACCATGACCTACGCGGGCACCACCTGCCAGAGCTCCGCTATCCGCACAACAGTGTGCTGGTGGTAGCCGGCGTCTCCGTCAAGGACATCGCCCAAGACTCCGGCCTGAAGGTGACCACCATCGACGAATGGATCGCCATGGACTACCTGCGCCGCACACCTACGATGATCAGCCGCGCAAAACGGTGCCCATCTTGAAGCTGCCGAGCGAGGAGCTCCGATGAACATCATTGACCGCGCGTATCTGCGCAGCCCACGGGATCAGGTCAGAGCAGTTCGACGTACCCCTCGGTGCCGTTGACGCGGATGAGCTGCCCGTCCTCGATGCGCCGGGTGGCGTTCTCCACGCCGACGACCGCGGGCAGGCCGTACTCCCTGGCGACCACCGCACCGTGGGTCATCACTCCCCCGACCTCCATCACCACCCCCTTGACGGAGACGAACAGCGGAGACCAGCTCGGGTCGGTGAAGACCGTGACGAGGATGTCGCCCTCCTCGACCGCCGCCTCGTCCATGCTCAGCACGACCCGGGCCCGCCCCTCGACGACGCCGGACGACACCGCGATGCCCGCCAGCGCCCCCTCGGGCAGGGCGCCGGTGTCGTACTCGCCGGAGATCACCTCACCCTCGGAGGTGATCACGCGCGGCGGCGTGAGCTTCTGATACTCCTCGAACGCCTCGCGCCGCTCCTCGATGAGCGAATAGCCGAGCCGTCCGGTCCGCACGACCTCCCGGAACTCCTCGAGTGACAGGAAGTACACGTCCTCGGGCTCCTTGACCACTCCCCGCTCGACGAGCTTCGCCGCCTCGGCGAGCAGCGCCTGCTTGTACAGCTCGTACCGCTGGAGCAGGGCGTGCTTGGAGTACTCGCGGTAGCCGATGAAGTGGCGGATGAGGCTCATCTGCCGCACCGCCTTCTTCGCCTTCCGCTCGCCGCCGGGCAGCTCCCTGAGTCGCTCCAGCAGGTCGGCGATGGTGCGCTCGGCCTCGGCCCGGCCCCGCTCGGCCTTGCGGGCGCGCTCGCCCGGCGGGAAGTTCCTGACGTTGCTCAGCAGGAGCGGGACGAGCCGGGTGGGGTCTTCGCTCCACCGCGTCCTGGTGATGTCGATGTCGCCCGAGCAGTGCATCCCGTACGCGTGCAGATAGCGCTCGATCGCGCGGCGGGCCTCCGGACCGCCCTCCAGGCCGTCGAGCCCGGTCAGGAGCGTGTCGCGATCGGCCCGTTCGAGGTGCTCGAGCACCGACGGGTACGGGCGGATCGCGTCGGCCACGTCGAGCAGGTCGAGGCCCATGGCGGCCACCACGTTGTGGTCGGCGGACTGGGCGATGGGGTCGGCGGCGTTCTGCACGCCGAGCCAGGCCTTCATGTGCTTGTTGACCCAGTTCACCGCCTGGATGCCGACGAAGGCCGCCGCCACGCTGCGAGGGTCGAACGTGAGCCGGGCCAGCACATCGTGGTCGTCCAGGATGTACGCGAACAGCGCGTCGCCCGACTTGCCCGCGATGCCCCGCCGCAGCTCCTCGACCGTCCTCTCGTTCTCGGCTATCAGCTCGGGCACGGCCTCGGTGTCGTCCTTGCCGGACAGCTTCAGGTACTGGCGGGCCATCGGCAGCAGCCCGCCCTCGCCGAAGTCCAGCATCGAGGTCTTGCCGTGGGCCAGGCCGCGCACGAAGTCCTTCCTGGCCAGGACCTGGCGCAACGCGTTGGCCATGAGGACGTCCACCTGGCCGAGGCTCTTGAGCGTGACCGCGCGGGCCCACGTCGAGGACAGCTCGGGCGACACGTCCTTGTAGAAGCGGCCGCCGGTCACCGTCCCCGCCGAGCGGCCCAGCCGGTCGTGCAGGAGCGCGAAGACCGACAGGCCCAGGGGCTTGAAGGCGTCGGTCATCATCTGGCGGTGCCCGTACGACATGTAGACGTGGTTCTTGCCGTCGCCGGTCGCGGGCACCGGGTAGAGCGTGGTGATGGGGCGGCTCTGGAGGATCTGGAACCCGCCGTCGACCAGCCCCCACTCGATGTCCTGGGGGCGGCCGAAGTGGCTCTCGATGCGGCGGCCCAGCCGTTCGAGGCGGACGATCTGCTCATCGGTCAGGGTCTGGACGTGCCGGCGGGCGGGCTCGATCTCCCTCTCCTCCGTGCCGCCGTCCGGGGAGGGGCGCAGCTCGATGGTCTGGGTCACGACGTTCCGCACGATGATCTCGCCCGCGCGCACCCGGTAGTTGTCGGCGTTCGCCACGCCCGACACGAACGCCTCGCCCAGGCCGAACCCGGCGTCGATCGAGACCACGTTCCGGTTGCAGGTCACGGGGTCGGCGGTGAACATGATGCCCGCCGCCTCGGGGAAGACCATCCGCTGCACGACCACGGACACGCGGACCGCGTGGTGATCGAAGCCGCTCTTGATGCGGTAGGCCACCGCCCTGTCGGTGAACAGCGACGCCCAGCAGCGCCGCACGCTCGCGAGCACCGCCTGCTCTCCCGTGACGTTCAGGTACGTGTCCTGCTGCCCGGCGAACGAGCTCGACGGCAGGTCCTCGGCGGTGGCGCTGGAGCGCACGGCGCAGGGCCCGTCGCCGAGCTCGCCGAGATGGCGCAGGATGTCGCCCTCGATCTCGGCCGGCACGGGCAGGGTCTCGACGGCCGTCCTGAGCCGCGCGGCCGCCTCGGCGATCCCGCCCCGGTCGTCCGCCCGCAGCCCGGAGAGCCCGTCGATCAGCTCGGCGACCGTCTCGTCCGACTCCACCACCGCGCGGTATGCCTCGGTGGTGACGCAGAAGCCCGGTGGCACCCGCACGCCCTCGACGGCGGACAGCTCGCCGAGGTTGGCCCCCTTGCCGCCGACCAGGGGGAGCAGCGTCTTGTCGATGTCGTGGAAGCCGAGCACGTATGCACCCATGGCGTCATCCCGTCTGCCTGTCATGGCGGATTAATATACAGAGCTGTACTGTATCTTAATCCGTCAGAGCTCCCTTCAGGAGGGCGTCGAGCTCCGCGGCGCCGGCCAGCATGGCGCGGCCGCGCGCCGACAACCGGGCGTGCCAGTCACGCAGGGTGGCCTCCAGGGGTGCCACCCCTCCTGCGGAGCGCACCTGCGCGAGCAGCGGCGCGATCTGCTCCAGCAGGTAGCCGCCGCGCCTGAGCTGGTGGACCAGCCGGGCATCCCGCACGTCGGCGGCGGTGTAGACGCGGTAGCCCGTTTGAGGGTCGCGTCGCGGATTGACCAGCCCGGCACGCTCCCATTTGCGGAGGGTGGCGGACCTGATCCCGAGCCTTCTGGCCAGGGGGCCGATGAAGGTGTCGCCGACGGGCTCGTGACGTTCCAGAGGCCTGGACCCGTCCTCGGACGTCAGGTCGCGAAGCGCCCGCTCGACGGCCAGCAGCGTGCGGCGGTCTTCGAGCAGCTGGGCGTGGCTCTCGTCGATGAGCTGCAGGGCCTGCTCGACCGCGCCCCTGCTGACCTCTCGCATGATCGAGCTGGCCGTCTGGTGGCCGTGGCCGGGCACCAGGGCGAGGAAGGCGCGCAGCGCCTGCGCGTGGGCAGGGGTATAGGCGCGGTAGCCGCTGGACGTGCGCGCGGCCGGCGGGAGGATGCCCGCTTCTTCATAGTTCCGGATCGCCTGCGTGGACAGACCGTGCTCGCGCGCCAGGTCCACGGGGCGGAGTCGCTCGCGGGGCATTGCAAAAGCTTAGGTGGCAGGCCTGCCTTCGCGGGAGCACGGCCATGGGCCTGCCGCGCCGTACTCCGGCTGAGGTCCTTGAGGAGGAGAGGGACGGCACCTGCGCCTCCTCCCGCGAAGGACCTCAGCCGGGGTACGGCGGGCGGGTTACTGCTGCCCCGGCCGCCGAGCCGGGGCCGGGGTAGGGCCGGCGGTGCCGTCGGCGAAGCGGGTGGGGCGGAAGGGGGCCAGCAGCGGCGACTCCTCGCCGTACAGCTCCCCCGCCACCTCGCCCAGCAGCAGCGGCGCCAGGGTGACCCCGCTGTGCGTGGCCACCGTGTACAGGCGCCGCTCGGCGTCCGTGAAGCCCGCCACCGTGAGCCCGTCGCCGGGCATCGCCCGCTGGCCCACCACCGCCCGCTCCACCGTGGCCCCGTCCGTGGCATGCAGGACGCCGGGCAGCAGAGCCATGATCGAGTCCAGGACGTCGGCCGGCACGGGCACGGCGGGGTCGGCCCGGCCGTCCAGGGGCAGCGACTGCAGCAGCAGCCGCCCGCCCCCGTCCGGGCGCAGGTTGAGCCCCGCCGTGGTGAGCACGCGCGACAGGCGGGCGGGCACCGGGGCGGTGGTGACCAGGAAGCCGTTCGTGACCGCGCCGGACACGGCCGGGTCCAGCATCGGGACCTCCGCCCCGGCCATCGCCGCCACCCGCTGCGTCCAGCGCCCGGTGCAGGTGACCACCACATCACCGGCGAAGGTACGCCCGTCGGCCAGCGTCACCTTCGCCCCCGACGGCGACGTCTCGATGCCTGTGACCTCCGCGCCGCACTCGACCACGGTCCCGCCGTCCCGCGCCTCCCCGAGCAGCCGGCCGAGCAGCCGCAGCGGCTGGACGTACGCCTCGATGGGGAAGAACACGAACTCGGCGCCCACGGGCGGCGGCACCAGGTCGGGCTCCAGGGCGAGGGCACGCCCGGCGGTCACCCGCTCGACCGGGTAACCCATGCCGACCAGCCGCTCCACGCGGGCCTCGAGCAGCTCCTTGTGCGCGTCGGTGACCGCGTACTCGAGGTTGCCCGTCTGGTAGAACCAGTCGCCGGGGAGCTGGTGGTGTGCCCAGACGGCGGCGTGGTTGAGGTCGAAGTACGCCTTGGGCGTCTTGTTGTTGGCGTTGACCCACGCGACCGACGTGGACGTCGTACCGGATCCCGGGGTACGCGCCTCCAGGACGGTGACCTGCGCGCCGCGCCGGGTGAGCCCGGCCGCGACCGCGGATCCGACCACCCCCGCACCGATGACGACGACTCGCACACTGGCTCCTCTCACTTGTGATCCGTATCGGCGCCGAACAGCCTGGCCACGCCTACGAAACGTTCGATGACGACGACCGCGACCACGGCGAACAGCACCATCAGGGTGCCGATGGCGGTGACCGTGGGGTCGTAGTCGTACTGCATGTAATTGAAGATCCGCACGGGCAGCGTCTGCAGGTCGGTGGTGACCACGAACAGCGCCACGGTGAGGTCGTCGAAGGAGGTGATGAACGCGAAGAACGCGCCGCCGATCAGCGCCCCGCGCACCGCGGGCAGCGTCACGTGCCAGAACACCAGGAACGGCGGGGCGCCGAGCCCGGCCGCCGCCTTCTCGGCCGACCGGTCCAGGCCCGCGAGCCCGGCCAGCACGAGCCGTACCGCGTACGGCACGGTCAGCA
>NZ_JBFAMX010000074.1:0-30380 GCF_040659615.1 Nonomuraea sp. NPDC049784 | reverse complement strand
CCGGCATCGGCTGGCTCGCGTGGCTGTCGCCGTTCGGCTGGGTCCGGCTGACCAAGCCCTACGCCGGCGATCAGTGGTGGGTGCTGGGGCTGCTCGCGGTGTTCGTCGCGGCCGTGGCGGCGGCCGCCTTCGCACTGTCCACGCGGCGTGACGTGGCCGGCGGCCTGGTGCCCACCCGCCAGGGGCCCGCAACCGGAGGGCTGCCGGGCGCGTTCGGCCTGGCCGGGCGGCTGCACCGGGGCACGCTCGCGGGCTTCGCCATCGGTTTCGGCCTGCTGGGTGCCCTGCTCGGTGTGTCAGCGCGCGGGCTGGACACTCAGCTGGACACGCCACAGTTCCAGGAGCTGGCCGCGACCGTCGGCGGCGCCGGCGCCCGCATATCGGATGTGTTCTTCACGTTCGTGATGTAAGTGCTCAGCCAGCTCGTCACGGGGGCGGCGCTGGTGTCCGCGCTGCGCGCCCGTGGCGAGGAGGCGGCGGGCCGGGCCGAGCTGCTGCTGTCCACCCCTGTCGGCCGGCTGCGCTGGGCGCTGAGCCATCTGGTGGTCGCCATCGTGAGCCCGGCACTGCTGCTGGCCGTGCTGGGCGCGGCGGCGGGGCTCACCTATGACGGCGACGTGGCCCGCGTCACCGGGGCCACGCTGGCCTACCTGCCCGCGGTCTGGACCGTGGTCGGGATCGCGACGCTGCTGTTCGGCATGCTGCCCCGGCTGGCGGCGGCCGTGAGCTGGACCGTGCTCGGCCTCTTCCTGGTCGTGGATCTGCTCGCGGAGTTCAAGCTGGCCACCGGGATCGTCCTGAACCTTTCGCCGTACGTGCATGTGCCGGCGATGTTGCTGGGCGGCGCCTCGTCACCGGTGGCGCCGCTGCTGGGACTGACCGCGGTGGCCGTCGCCCTGGCCACGGTGGGGCTGGCGTTCCTGCGCCGCCGCGACCTGGTGCCATCTGCCTGAATCCACATGGGCACTTCACGAAAGGGTGACAGGAGGCATCAAAGCGGCCGGCCTGGACTGGCAGAAACTGCTAGCATCGCGGCGGCGTAAGGGACGCCTGATCGCTACGTGACGAGGGAGGTTGATGAATATGGCTGCCAGTAGCCGTTGTCAGCATGCCCTTGTCCGGCCCGCGCGAGACTAAGCGCGCGGTCCGGGTCGTTCCATCGACCAGGAGTCTCACGTGTCTTCTTTCTTTCCGGTGACCGACACCGATGTGACCACCGACCGCCTCGTCCTGCGGTCGTGGGTCCCGGGCGAAGTCAGCGTCGTCCTCGACGGCGCCCGGCTGGCGCACTGGGCTGAGGACTTCCCCACCGAGGGGGATCGGGTCATCGCCGGTCTGTTCTCCGAGCACCCCACCTGGCTGGGCGAGTACGGCCACCGTCAGATCATCGAACGCGACAACGGTCTGGTGGTCGGCTCGATCGGGCTGTTCTGGCCCCCGAGCGACGGCACCCTGGAAATCGGGTACGGCATCGTGGCCTCTCGCCGGGGGCGTGGCTACGCCCCCGAGGCAACGCGTGCCTTGACCGAGTTCGCCTTCACCGCACCGGGAGTCGGCACGGTCCACGCCAACGTGGAACTGTCGAACCCCGCCTCGATCCGGGTGCTGGAAAAGGCCGGCTTCCAGCGATCGCACACCGACGCTGAGCAGAACACGGCCCGGTACGTCGCCACACCGCCGGTCCAGCGGTAAACGCCCTCAGGGGATCGGCGGAGGTACACCCTCGCCGATCCCCGTGGAGGAGCTCATGGCAGGCCTCAGGCGTGACCTGCTCCATCTGGACGTGCGCTGCCGCAAGGGCGAGGTCCGTGCGCTCCTCGGCTGGTCCAACGCCATCCAGGCCCATCCCGCTCTGGAGTTCGGACGCCTGGGAGAGTTCCAGTGAGCACCTGGAACGGTGAAGCCCCACTCGCTACAAGCCCGTCGGCCCAAGCGGGGCAATTCGGGCAGTAATGGGGGATATGGGGCAGAGTGTGGAGATGCAAGCCCGTAAGACACGCTTGATGACGCGTTTGCTTGCTCGTGACCTGTTCGACGCATAACCTCGACGGCAGTGAGGAGTTACTCCGCGCAGCGCGGATTGCCATACCGGTGAACGACGGACGTACGAGGTTGATTGATCGAGGCGGACGAGGTGTCGGCTTTGCGAGTCGACGCCCGGTCAGTCTTGGCTGGATATCGATCATGACGCCCACCGGGCTATTCGTGCCGCGCTTGTGACCCCTCCCGTTTGTGGCCGCGTTATGAGGTGTTGACGACGCGAGGAGGGCGGGGCGCACATGGGGCCGCTTGTCGTGGTGCTGATGGTGGCGGTGCTCGTGCTCGCGTTCGGGATGATCGTCGCGCTCCTCGTCGTCATACGGCGCACCTCGGGCGAGCTGCCACGCGCGGCCAAGGCCAGCCCTGAGGAGGTGCAGGCCGTACACGAAGAGCTCGAGCAGGCGCGTGAGGAGGCGCGGGAGATCCGCCACAAGGCGGAGACCGACGCCGAGGAGATCCTGCGCAGGTCGGAGGCCGCCGCCGAGAGTGCCGCGCAGATGCGGCGGGAGGTCGAAGAGGAGAGCCGGATACTCAAGTCCGAGCTCAAGGAGCTACGTGCCGACCTCGAGCGGCGGGAGGCCAGGCTGGCCGAGCGGGAGCAGCGGCTGGACGAGGAGGCCAGGCGGCAGTCCGAGCGTGACAGGAAGCTGGCCGAGACCGAGGTCGAGCTGGCCGACAGGCGCGAGGAACTGCTGCAGGTCGAGGAGGAGCGGCGGGTCGTCCTGGAACGGGTCGCCGGGCTGACCGTCGCGCAGGCCAAGACCGAGCTGGTCAAGGAGATCGAGAACCAGGCCAAGCGCGAGGCCGCGCTGATCGTCAGGGAGATCGAGAGCGATGCCCGCAAGGAGGGCGAGAAGCGGGCCACCAAGATCGTGACGCTGGCCGTGCAGCGGGTGGCGGCGGAGCAGACGGCGGAGTCGGTCGTCAGCGTGCTCCATCTGCCCGGGGACGAGATGAAGGGCAGGATCATCGGCCGTGAAGGGCGGAACATCCGGGCCTTCGAGTCCACGACCGGCGTAAATCTGATCATCGATGACACGCCTGAGGCCGTGCTGCTGTCGTGTTTCGATCCGGTGCGGCGGGAGACGGCCCGGCTGACGCTGGAGAAGCTCGTGCTGGACGGGCGCATCCATCCCCAGCGCATCGAGGAGGCGCACGACCGCAGCCGCCAGGAGGTCCAGGATCTGTGCGCGCGGGCCGGCGAGGACGCCCTGGTCGAGCTGGGGATCACCGACATGCATCCCGAGCTGACGCTGCTTCTCGGGCAGCTCAGGTACAGGACGTCGTACGGGCAGAACGTTCTGAAACACCTGATCGAGTCCGCGCACATCGCCGGGATCATGGCCGCCGAGCTGAAGATGAACCAGGCGCTGATGAAGCGCTGTGCCCTGCTCCACGACATCGGCAAGGCGCTCACGCACGAGGTCGAGGGCAGCCATGCGCTGATCGGGGCGGAGATCGCCCGCAGGTACGGCGAGGAGGAGGACGTGGTGCACGCCATCGAGGCGCACCACAACGAGGTCGAGGTCCGCACCGTCGAGGCGGTTCTCACCCAGGCCGCCGACGCGATCAGCGGCAGCCGTCCCGGTGCCCGCCGCGAGTCCCTGGAGGCGTACGTCAAGCGCCTGGAGCGGCTGGAGGAGATCGCGCAGTCGTACGAGGGCGTCGAGAAGGTCTTCGCCATGCAGGCCGGGCGGGAGATCCGGGTCATGGTCAAGCCGGACGCGATCGACGACATCCAGGCGCAGGTGATCGCCCGCGACGTGGCCAAGCAGGTGGAGGAGGAGCTGACCTACCCCGGCCAGATCCGCATCACCGTGGTGAGGGAGTCCAGGGCCACCGAGTTCGCGAGGTAGGCCGGAACCGGCCGCCGGGGCATCAGGCCCGTGCCCGCCGAGGCGTCACGGGGTCAGGCCAGGCGGATGCGTGGGTCGAGCAGCCCGTACGCCACATCCACCAGCAGGTTGGCCACCACCACCGCGGTCGTCGCCAGCGTGACCACACCCATGATCACGGGCAGGTCCCCGCTGACGAACGCCTGCACCACCGCCTGCCCCACCCCGCCGAGCCCGAAGACCGACTCCGTCACCACCACCCCGCCGATCAGCGTGCCGACGTCCACCCCGAGCTGCGTCACCACCGGCGTGAGCGCGGCCCGCAGGCCGTGCCGGTAGATCACGCGTCGCTCCGGCACCCCCTTGGCCCGGGCCGTGCGGATGTAGTCCTCGCCGAGGACGTCCAGCATGGAGCCGCGCGTGAGCCGGGCGTACGTCGCCGCCTGGACCATGGCCAGCGTGACCCACGGCAGGATCAGGTGGCGGGCCCATTCGGCGGGATTCTCCGAGAACGGCACGTACGAGTCCGGCGGCAGGATGGGCACGCCCGCCATCGACAGCTGGAAGAACAGGAAATACAGCAGCAGCAGGCCCACCACGAAGGTCGGCATCGAGACCCCGGCCAGCGCCAGCAGGGTCAGGCCGCGGTCCACCACGGACCGCGCCCGGGTGGCGCTGAGCACCCCGGCACCGACGCCCATGGTGAACCACAGCACGGCGCCCCCCAGCACCAGCGAGAACGTCGGAGGGAAGTCGGCGGCCAGCAGCTTGCCGACCGATTCGCCGGAGAAGTACGACTCGCCCAGGTCGCCGTGGAGCAGCCTGCCCAGGTAGTCCAGGTACTGGACGAGCGTGGGCCGGTCGAGACCGAGGTTGTGGCGGATCAGCTCCACCTGCTCGGGCGTGGCCTGCCGCCCGGCCAGAGTCCTGGCGGGATCGCTGGGCGCGACGAAGAACAGCAGGAACGTCCCGAGCGTCACCAGCCACAAGACGAGCAGGCCGAGCAGGGCTCGGCGCAGCAGGAATGCGCGCAGCATCACGCCCCCTTACGCGTACGGCGGCGGCCGAACAGGCGCTCCATCCGTGGGTCGATGGCGTCCCTGATCCCGTCGCCCACCAGGTTGAACGCGAGCGTGGTGATCAGCAGCGTGGCGGCCGGGAACCCCAGATACCAGTACGCCACCCGGTAGAACCCCTGCGCCTCGCTCAGCAGGTTCCCCCACGAGGGGGTGGGTGGCACGATCCCCAGCCCCAGGTACGACAGCGTCGACTCGAACACGATGGCCGCGGGGACCAGCAGCGTGGTCAGCACGATGACGGGAGCCAGCAGGTTCGGGAGGATGTCCACGAACATGATCCGGAAATCGCCCGCACCTATGGAACGGGCGGCCTCCACGTACTCGCGTTCCTTCACCGACAACGTCTGCCCGCGCACCACACGGGCGATGGCCGCCCACGAGTAGAACGCGATCACCCCGATCGTGGCCGTCAGCGAGGGCCCGGCGATGGACACCACCGCGATCGCGAAGATCAGGTACGGGAACGACAGCACGACGTCCATCAGCCGCGACAGCACGGTGTCCACGACGCCGCCGTAGTACCCGGCCAGCAGCCCGACCACCACCCCCACCAGCGCCGCCAGCCCGGTGGCCACCACGCCGACGAGCAGCGAGACCCGCGCCCCGTACAGGACCCTGATGAACAGGTCGCGTCCGAGCCGGTCGGTGCCGAACCAGAACTCCCCGTTCGGCGGGACGGGCAGCCCCTGGGCCGTGATGCCGGTGTCGCGGAACTGGTCGTCAGGGCCGTGGCCGTTCCAGGCGGCGATGAGCGGCGCGGCCAGCGCCAGCGCGCACAGCAGGATGACGACCACGCCGGACACCATGGCGACCTTGTCGGTCCTGATCCGGCGCCAGGCGAGCTGCCAGGGCCCGCGCCCGGCGATCCCGGACTCGGTGACGGCGCCGGGTCTGATCTCGGTCAGTGTCATACGACCACCTCGATGGGGAAGTGGCAGGCCGCCGACACCCCGGGAGCCGCCGGGCCCTCAAGCAAGGGCTCCACGGAGGAGCAGACCTCCTGCGCCCGCGGGCACCGGGGATGGAAGCGGCAGCCGGACGGCGGGTCGATCGGCGAGGGCACGTCCCCGGTCAGCACGATGCGCCGCCGCCGCTGCGCCTCGTCCGGGTCGGCCACCGCGGTCGCCGACAGCAGCGCGTTCGTGTACGGGTGCCGCGGCCGGTCGTACACCGACTCCGCGTCGCCCAGTTCGACCACCTTGCCCAGGTACATGACCGCGATCCGGTCGCTGATGTGCCGCACCACCGACAGGTCATGGGCGATGAACAGGTACGTCAGCCCGAACTCGGCCTGCAGATCCTTCAGCAGGTTCAGGATCTGTGCCTGGATGGACACGTCGAGCGCCGACACCGGCTCGTCGCAGATGATCAGCCGGGGCCGCAGCGCGAGCGCTCTGGCCACCCCGATCCGCTGCCGCTGCCCGCCGGAGAACTCCGCGGGGAACCGGTTGTAGTGCTCCGGGTTGAGCCCGACCCGTTCCATCAGCTCCTGTACGGTCCGGCGGAGCGCGTCGCCGCTCATCACCCGGTGGATCACGAGCGGATCGGCGATGATCGACCCGACGCGCCTGCGCGGGTTCAGCGAGCCGTACGGGTCCTGGAAGATGACCTGGATGTCGCGCCGGTAGGGCCGCATGCGTTTGCGGGGCAGGTTCGTGATGTTCGCGCCGTCGAACCGCACACTGCCCGACGTGACCGGATGCAGCCCGGCGATGCACCGCGCGAGCGTGGACTTGCCGCAGCCCGTCTCGCCCACCAGGCCCAGCGTCTCGCCCGCGGAGAGCGTGAAGCTGACCCCGTCCACCGCCCTCACCTGCCCGATCACGTGCTTGACCAGCGCGCCCGTGGTGATGGGGTAGTGCTTGACCAGGTTCGAGACCTCGAGCAGCATCACGACTCCTTCGCCTTGAGCCGCAGCGCCTCGGCCTCGGTGCCCAGCCCGACCGCCTCGTGCGGCAGCCAGCAGGCCGAGGCGTGGGCGCCGTCTCCGGTCACCGTGGCCAGCGGCGGCCGTTCGGCCGGGCAGACCGGCATCGCGTACAGGCAGCGCGGGTGGAACGCGCACCCGGACGGGATCGCGATCAGGCTGGGCGGCGAGCCGGGGATGGGCCGCAGCCGCCCGCCCCGGTCCCCGCTGCTGCCCGGGATCGACTCCAGCAGGCCCTTGGTGTACGGGTGGTGCGGCCGGTAGTAGAGCGTGCGCCGGTCGGCCCGCTCGACCGCGAGCCCGGCGTACATGACCAGCACCTCGTCGGCCATGCCCGCGACCACGCCGAGGTCATGCGTGATGAGGATGAGCGCGATCCCGAACTCCGCCTGCACCCGCGCGATGAGCTCCAGGATCTGTGCCTGCACGGTCGCGTCGAGCGCCGTGGTCGGCTCGTCGGCCACGATCAACTTCGGGTTGAGCGCGAGCGACATTGCGATCATCGCCCGCTGCCGCATGCCGCCGGAGAACTGGTGCGGGTAGTCGTCCACGCGGCGCTCCGGCCGGGGGATGCCGACCAGGCCGAGCAGCTCGACCGCCCGCCTCCTGGCCTCGGCGCGGGAGGTGTCCGGCCGGTGCACCCTGATCAGCTCCTCGATCTGCCAGCCCACCTTGTAGAGCGGGTGCAGGCTGGTCAGCGGGTCCTGGAAGACGACGCTGATCTCGGCGCCGCGGATGTGGCGCAGCCGCTCGCGGTCGAGCTCGAGCAGGTTGACGCCGTCGAACATGGCGGTGCCGGAGATGTCGGCCTCGGGGGTGAGCCCCAGGATGGCCTGGGTGCTCACCGTCTTGCCGCTGCCGGACTCGCCGACGATCGCCAGCGTGCGGCCGCGTTCGATGCGGAACGACAGCCCCCGCACGGCCTGCACCACGCCGTCGGACGTGGGGAAGGCCACGCGGAGGTCCGTCACCTCGAGCAGGCTCATCACGGGTTGTTGGGGTTGAGCCAGAGGTTGGTGAAGTCGTAGAGCTGGAACGCCGGCAGGTACAGGGCGTTCTGCACCCGCTTGCTCTTGGAGATCGGCGTGTTCTGGTTGTTGAGCGGCACGATCACCGCGTCGGCCATGACCGTCTGATCCACCTGGTGCCAGAGCGCGGCTGCCTTGGTCTGGTCCTGCTGGGCCAGCGCCTGCTTGATCAGCGAGTCCACCTTGGGGTTGCTGTAGCAGCCGTAGTTGCTGGTGCCGGGCGTGCAGTTGGTCTCGAACAGCGGCTGTATGACCGCGCGGCCGTTGTTGCCGTACCAGTCGGGGACCCAGCCGGGGGCGGAGATGTCCCACTTGCTGGCCTTGGCGATCGACGGGTTCTGCAGGAAGGCGCCGTAGTAGTCGCCCTGCCGCACCGGCAGGCCCTTCACCGTGATCCCGCACTTCTGCAGGTCCGCCGAGTACGACTGGAAGTTGGCCGGGTGGTTGCCCGCGTTGCGGAAGGCGCCGATGAGGGTCAGCCCGTTCGGGTATCCGGCCTCGGCGAGCAGTTGCTTGCACTTGGCCGGGTCGCCCGCGTCACCCGGGCTCGGGTACGGGTTGTACTCCTGGTATCCGATGTTGCCCGGCGGGATCGCGGTGTGCAGCGGCGTGGCCACGTCGGCGCCGCCGTAGACCTTGGCGATGGCGACCTTGCTGACCGCGTACTCGATGGCCTGGCGCACCTTGAGCTTGCCCATGGCGCCGCCGGCGTTCTTGCTCTGCAGGTTGAAGACGACGTACGGATTGGTCACCGCGCCCGGGAAGATCTTGAAGCCGGGGTCGCCCGAGCTATTGAGCCGCGGGATCTGCGCGGTCGGCACCGGCAGGTCCCAGGACAGGTCCGCGCTGCCGGCCTCGATCTGCTGCTGCACGGCGTCCGGCTCGTTGACGCCCATCTTGACCTCGATCGCGTTCACGTACTGGTGCCTGATCGGGTCGGACTCCTGCTTCCAGGCCGGGTTCCGCTCCAGCCTGATCGACTTGGTGGCCACGTACTGGGTGATCTTGTAGGGGCCGTCAGAGATCGTGTGCTGGCGGAACGTGGCGTCGTCCGGCACGTACTGGTCGTACTCCTTGGGCGCGGCCACGGAGAAGTTCAGCGACAGGATGTTGAGGAAGTCGCTGGCGGGCTGGGTCAGCGTGAAGACCACCGTCTTGTCGTCCTTGGCCTGGACGCCCGCGATGTCGTGGCCGTTCTGGAAGTCGGCCAGCGCCGCGGCCGTGGGCTTGGCCTTGGTGAACGCCTTGGCGTACGCGTCGCAGTACGCCTTCATGCCCTTGATCGTGCTCGTGTAGTAGCCGGGCGCCCCGGAGCCTGCCACCGGGTTGCAGATCCGCTTGAAGCCGCGGACGAAGTCGCCCGCCGTCACCTCGCGCGGCGGCTGGGTGTCCCACTGTACGCCGTCACGGAGCTTGACCGTGTACGTGAGCCCGTCGGCGCTCAGGCCGCCGTTGTCCGTCGTGGGCAGCTCGGCCGCGACATCCGGGACGACCGCGAAGCCCTTGGTCGTCTCGGTCTCGCTCGCCACCCCGTTCAGCCCGAAGAGCCCGCGCGCGTATGTGCGCAGGATCCCGTTGGTGACCGTGTAGTAGGAACTGGTGGGGTCGAGATGATCGACGTCGCCGCCGCCCACGAGCCTGAGCGTCCCCCCGGAAACCGGTTGGCCCGGGGCGGCGGAACTCGGCGGCGCCGAATTTCGAGCTCCGGTGTCGGTCTGGCAGGCAGTGGCGAACAAAGTTGCGGTGACCACCACGGCAATGCTGAAATGGCGCATGCTGGCCATCTGGCCTCCCTCGTGCCGAGATGCGGGGCGTGCATGGCTGGCCGTAGTGGGGCGTGCGCCGTGGCCGCGGAGCACGTCCCACATTGCATGGTCACGCGCGCGGCGGCGATCGAAAAGACGGTTACGCAACCGATGAGGATTAGCGATCGCCCAGTAATGCCGGTTTCGTATTAAATACGTCCGCAAATTGCGACATTAGGCGAAAATCTGCTGGTAAAAGGCCAGCTCGGCGGCCAGTGCGGCCACCCGTGTCTCCAAGCGGCGGAAGCCATGCGACTCGCCCTCGAACGCCAGATATGTGCACGGCACACCCCGCTCCGACAGCGCCTCCGCGAAGGCCGCCGACTGCTCCGCCGGCACCACGGGGTCGTCGAGCCCCTGCAGGAGCAGCATCGGGCAGGTCACGCCGTCCACGAGGGCGAGCGGCTCCCGGCTCGCGTACACCTGCGGATCCGCCGGCCCCACCAGCCACTCCATGTAGCGCGACTCGAAGTCGTGGGTGTGCGCGGCGAGCGGCGCGAGCGCGCTGACGCCGAAGTACGACACCCCGCCGGCGAACACGCCTGACCGGCAGCAGGCCGCCATCACGGTCCACCCGCCCGCGCTGCCTCCGCGCACCGCGATCCTGCGGGGATCGGCCAGCCCCTCCGCGGCCAGCCACTCGGCGGCGGCGACCGTGTCCGCCACGTCGACCAGCCCCCACTGCCCCTTCAGCCGGTCGCGGTAAGCCCTGCCGTAGCCGGTCGAGCCGCCGTAGTTGACGTCGAGTACGCCGATGCCGCGCGAGGTCAGGAACGCCTTCTCCAGGTCGAGCGCGGTGTCGGCGTGCGCGGTCGGCCCACCGTGAACGAAGATCACGAAAGGTGGCACGCCGTCGGTCGCCGGGCCGTACGGCGGGTAGAGGAAGGCCGGGACCGGCGACTCGACTGCTCTCGGTACGGGCAGGTAGGCCGGGTCGGGCAGGCGCGAGTGATCGCCCCTCAGCGAGCGGGACTCGCCGGACGCGGTGTCCACGCTGATGACCGACCGGGGGGTCGTGGGGGCGTACCCGATGCCGACCACGGACGTGCCCTCTGCGGCCAGCGCCGCGTCCCACCCGTCGTAGGGCACGTCGAGGTCGGTGAGCGTGCCGGAGACCGGGTCGAGCACGCCCAGCCGCAGGTCGCCGCGCCCGTGCAGGACCGCGAGCCGCCCGTCGCCGAGCACGGTGTACGGCAGCCCGCCCAGCTGCCACGGCGGCAGCGTGAACTCCTCCTCCGCGGCGTGGATCGCCCGCGGGCCGTCGCCGTGGAGGCCGACCTCGTAGAGATTCCACCAGCCGGAGCAGTCGGAGACCAGGTAGAGGCTGGAGTCGTCCTTCCAGGTGGGGACCAGCACGGACTCCGCGAGGCCGCCCTTCACCGTCCACGAGCCGCCGCCCGCCAGCCGGGTGACGCGTAGCTCGGTGCCGTTCCAGGGCATGCGCGGGTGGTTCCAGCAGACGTAGGCCAGATGCCGCCCGTCGGG
The DNA here is from genome assembly GCF_040659615.1 of Nonomuraea sp. NPDC049784. Taxonomy (NCBI): domain Bacteria; kingdom Bacillati; phylum Actinomycetota; class Actinomycetes; order Streptosporangiales; family Streptosporangiaceae; genus Nonomuraea; species Nonomuraea sp. NPDC049784. Next base: position 19,181 of record NZ_JBFAMX010000074.1, on the reverse strand, counting down.
GGAGATGGCAGGGGAGGCGTAGAAGTCGCAGCCGGTGGCCCATTCGCGAGTCTCGCCGCCGTCCAGCGGGATCGACACGATCGACCTGGTGACCTTGCCGTCGTCGTCGTGGCGCTCGCGCACGCACCAGACCTGGCCGTCGCGCACCGACAGGTCCGCGTAGCGGCAGCCCTCCTCCGTGAGGCGTTTCGGTTCGCCGTAATCGCGAAGAATGTACAGGCGCTGATCCTTGAGGTTGGCGAAGACCACCTCGCCCTCGGGGGTCACGGCGTACGGCCTGCCGCCGTACTCGTGGACCCTGGTGCGCGCGCTCCAGGGGGCATGGAGCAGTTCGTGCTGGGTGCCATCGGCCGCGCGGCACACGATCGTGGTGCGCCCGCCCTCGTCGGGACGGTCCTCTGTCCACCAGACCCGGCCGTTCTGGGCCGTGGGCCAGCCGAGGCGCACGCTGGAGCCGGCCACGTCTCTGGTCGAAATGGGGGAGGGCCAGAAAGGCATACCCGCATCCTGCCGGAAGATCGGCGACGGCGTGCGGCTGTCCCCACAGTTCAGGGACACCCTTCCGGCTTCGGCAGATACGACGGCAGCTTGAGCCCCGTCTTGCCGAACCACTTGTGCAGCAGCCGCGTGGCCGTGCCGTCGTGCCACATGGCGGCGATCGCCTGGTTGACGGCCTCGCAGGTGGCGGTGTCGCCCTTCTTGATCCCGACGCCCCATTTCTCCTCGGTGATGGGGTCGTTCAGCAGCCTGAAGCGGCCGGGATCCGCCTGGGCGAACCCGGCCAGAAGCAGGTTCTCGGTGCTCACCGCGTCGAGCTCGTGCTCGGCGAGCTTGCGTACGCAGTCGGAGTAGTTGGCCGCGCCCACCAGCACCGCGGGCAGGTTCAGCTTGCCGTCGGGCGGCGGATCGACGATTCGCCGGTACGAGTTCGAGCCCTCCGCCAGGCAGAGCCGCTTGCCCCGCAGGTCGGTCACCTTCTTGATGCTGGTGTCGTTCGCGCGGACCATCGTGTCCTGCTGGACGATCACGTACGGGCCGCCGAACGTCACCATGGGCCTGCGCGCCTCGGTGATGGTGTAGGAGGCGACGATGAGGTCCACGCTGCCGTTCTGGAGCAGCGCCTCCCGGGAGGACGAGGGCGACTCCCGCCACGTGATGTCCACGTGGCGGCCGTGCCCGAGATAGTCGACGATGTATCGGGCGACGTCCACGTCGAACCCGTGCGGGGCGCCCGGTCCGGTCACCAGCCCCAGGCTCGGCTGGTCCCACTTGGTGCCGACCACGACTTGTCCGGTGTTCCTGATCTTGCCTACGACGGTGGTATACGAGCCTCCGCCACCGCATGCGGCCAGGCCCATGACGATGGCGCCTGCCAACGCCACGTACGCCCGACGCATGGACACCCCCGGTCTCTTGCTATAGGCGAGTTTGCTCGTCGCGCGACCTGTTCGGGAACGGTCCATGGACGGTTCTTAGTCGAGTTATGGCACCTTCTTGGGGCTTGCTGCCATTGGGGGAACGCGGAACGGCGGCGGCACGCGTGTCCGCGCGCCGCCGCCGTTCGTTCCGCGGGTGAAGGGCCGTCACTCCATCGTGGCGACGGCCTCCCGTCCAGGACCACCGCCGGCGGGACCCGTGCCGATCGCCGAGGGCGGCGTGATCGGTCCCGCTGCCGACTTGCGGCTGCGGCGGCTGCGGCGCTCGAGCCAGTTCGCGAGGTAGCTGAGAGCCAGGTTGATCAACACGTAGAACAGCGCCAGCACGATGGCGCTCGGGATGAGGTTGCCGTAGTTGACCGCGAACTGCTTCAGGCCGGCGTTCAGCAGGTCCTCGTAAGCGATGATCCAGCCGAGCGCGGTGTCCTTCAGCAGGACGACCATCTGGCTGACGATCGCCGGCATCATCGCCGTGGTCGCCTGCGGGACCAGCACCAGGCGCATCACCTCGGACTTGCGCAGCCCGATGGAGTAGGCGGCCTCGGACTGGCCCCTCGGCACGGCCAGGACGCCCGCGCGGAAGATCTCGGCGAGCACCGACCCGTTGTACAGCGTCAGGCCGATGACGACGGCCCAGAACGCCGGCACGCTGACCGTGTAGCCGCTCAATGTGGCCGGGCCGGCCTGCACGAAGTAGATGAGGATCAGCAGCGGGATGGCACGGAAGAACTCCACGACGCCGCCGCAGAACAGGCGGACCACCCGGTGGTCGGAGAGCCTGCCGAGGCCGAACAGCACGCCGAAGAGCAGCGCGAGCACAGCCCCGACGACCGCGGCCTGCAGGGTGCCGATCAGGCCGGGGATGATGAACCCCGTCCACGTGTCGCCGCGCAGGAACGGCTCCCACTTGGCCGCGTCGAGCTGCCCCTTCTCGCCCAGCGTGGAGATCACCACGTACGCGATGAGCAGCAGGACCACGACGGACAGCAGCGTCAGCACGTTGTTGCGCAGCCGCGCGCGCGGCCCGGGGGCGTCGAACAGAACGCTGGTCATCGGGCCACCGCCAGTCGCTTGGCCAGCCAGCCGAAGAAGAAGCCGGTGGGGAGGGTCAGCACCATGTAGCCGAAGGCGAAGCCGAGGAAGATGGGGATCGTGCCGCCGAAGTCGTCGAACATCTGCTTCATCTGGGCCGCCGCGTCGAGGTAGCTCGCCACGGTGACGATCGTGGTGTTCTTGGTGAGGGCGATCAGGAGGCTGCCCAGCGGGGCGATGACCGACCGGAACGCCTGTGGCAGCACGATCAGCCGCAGCGACTGGACGAACGTCAGCCCGATGGCCCTGGCCGCCTCCGCCTGGCCCACGGAGACCGTGTTGATGCCGGAACGCAGCGCCTCGCACACGAACGCCGCGGTGTACGCCGACAGACCGGCCACCGCCCACCAGAAGTAGTTGGTGGCGGGCTGGTCGGAGAAGGTGAGCTGCATCGTGTCGCTGAGCCCCAGCGCGCAGAGGATCAGCACCAGGGTCAGCGGGGTGTTGCGGACGACGTTGACGTAGGCGGTGCCGGCCCAGCGCAGCACCGGGGTGGGAGCCACGCGCATGGAGACCAGGATGGTGCCGAGGATGAGCGCGAAGAGCCCGCTCGTGAGCGTCAGCCGGATCGTCGCCCAGAAGCCCAGGAGGATCTTGTCGAATTCCTGAACCAGCGGGGAGAAGTCAAATAGGGAAGAGGTGTCCATGACATTCCTCGTCGAGAGTGCCCAGCGGCGAGCCTGAGCGGCTCAGGCTCGCCACCGAGCGATCGGGCCCGGACGAAAGATCAGGAGCAGCCCTCAGCGGGCGGCGCCGAGGTCTCGACCTTCAGGCCCGTGCCGGCGAAGTGCTTGTCCAGCAGCTTGGCCGCGGTGCCGTCGGACCACATCTGGGCCACGATCTTGTTGATCTCGTTGCAGGTCTCGACGTCGCCCTTCTTCAGGCCGATGCCGTACTTCTCGTCCGTGAACGGAGCGCCCGCCACCTTCACGCCGGTGCCCTCGCGCTTGGCGAAGCCGGCGAGGATCGTGTCGTCGGTGGTCACGACGTCGACAGCCTTGGTCTTGAGCTTCTGGATGCACTCGTCGTAGCCGCCGGCGGGCACCAGGGTCGCCTCGACCTTGAGGTTCTGCTTGTTGGTGCCCTCGGTGATGTTCTTCCACGAGTTGGAGCCGCTGACCTGGCAGACCTTCTTGCCCTTGAGGGTGTCGAGGCTCGTGATCGAGCTGTCGTCGGCCCGGATGAGCGAGTCCTGGTGCGCCAGGTAGTAGGGCCCGGCGAAGGTCACCTGCGGCTTACGCGCGTCGGTGATCGAGTACGTCGCGATCACCAGGTCGACCTGGCCCTGCTTCAGGAAGCTCTCCCGGTTGGCGGAACGGGCCTCCTTGAACTCGATGCCGCTCTCGGGCACGCCCAGCTTGCCGGCGATGTATTTCGCGACGTCCACGTCGAAACCCTCGACCGTGCCGTCGGGCTTCTTCAGGCCCAGACCCGGCTGGTCGTACTTCACGCCGACGACGAGCTTCTTCTCGTCCTTGACCTTCTGCAACACGGTGGTCGCTCCGCCGCCGCCGCAGGCGGCGAGGCCGGCGATCATGGCACCGGCGGCGACGAGGGCTGCGCCCATGCGACGGATATGCATCGTCCTACCTCGGCTCTCTCAATGCGTCAGAATCTTAGAAAGGAAATCCTTGGCCCTGTCGGTCTGCGGAGATCCGAAGAAGGCGTCCGGGGTGTTCTCCTCCACGATCTGGCCGTCGGCCATGAACACGACCCTGTTGGCGGCCCGCCGGGCGAAGCCCATCTCGTGGGTGACGACCATCATGGTCATCCCGTCGCGGGCCAGCCCGATCATGACGTCCAGAACCTCCTGCACCATCTCGGGGTCCAGGGCCGACGTCGGCTCGTCGAAGAGGATCATCTTGGGTTCCATCGCCAGTGCTCTGGCGATGGCGACCCGCTGCTGCTGACCGCCCGACAGCTGCGCGGGATATTTGTCCGCCTGCGCCGCGATGCCGACCCGCTCGAGCAATTCCATGGCCCGCTTGTCGGCGGCGTCGCGCGCCTGGCCGCGCACCTTGACGGGGCCGAGCGTCACATTTTCCCGAATGGTCTTGTGAGCGAAGAGATTGAACGACTGGAACACCATGCCGACATCGGCACGAAGTTTTGCCAGACCTTTGCCTTCTTGTGGCAGCGGCTGGCCATCGAAAACGATGCTCCCGCCGTCGATGGTCTCCAGCCGGTTGACGGCCCGGCAGAGCGTGGACTTGCCTCCGCCCGAAGGACCGATAACGACCAGCACCTCGCCGCGGGAGACGGTCAGGTTTATGTCCTTCAGGACGTGCAGCGCCCCAAAGTGTTTGTTGACGTTCTCCAACCGTACGAGTGGAGCGCCGTTACCGTTCTCCGTCATGCGTCAAACCGTAGACGGTCTGCAGAGTGCTGGTCACTAACTAAGCGGTACCGATCCGATCACATCATGCCACCAAGCTGGCCTTTTGGATCGGTACGGACCTTGCCAAGCCTCACAGCGACTACCCTTGAACGTGCGATGACTGTGACCCAGGACGGCGCCCGCACATACGAAGTGCGCACATACGGGTGCCAGATGAACGTGCACGACTCCGAGCGCCTGTCCGGTCTGCTGGAGGACGCCGGCTACGTGCCCGCCCCCGACGGTGAGACCGCCGACGTGGTCGTGTTCAACACGTGCGCCGTGCGGGAGAACGCCGACAACCGCCTCTACGGCAACCTCGGCCACCTCAGGCCCGCCAAGACCCGCAACCCGCGCATGCAGATCGCGGTAGGCGGCTGCCTGGCGCAGAAGGACCAGGGCGAGATCGTCCGCAAGGCGCCGTGGGTCGACGTGGTGTTCGGCACCCACAACATCGGCTCGCTGCCGGTGCTGCTCGAGCGGGCCCGCATCGAGGGCGAGGCGCAGGTCGAGCTGAAGGAGTCGCTCGAGGTCTTCCCCTCGACGCTGCCCACCAAGCGTGAGTCGGCCTATGCCGCCTGGGTGTCCATCTCGGTCGGCTGCAACAACACGTGCACGTTCTGCATCGTGCCGTCGCTGCGCGGCAAGGAGAAGGACCGCCGCCCCGGCGACATCCTCGCCGAGGTCCAGACCCTGGTCGACCAGGGTGTGCTGGAGGTGACGCTCCTCGGCCAGAACGTCAACACGTACGGCGTGGAGTTCGGCGACCGCCTGGCCTTCGGCAAGCTGCTGCGCTCGTGCGGCTCGATCGACGGCTTGGAGCGGGTCCGCTTCACCTCGCCCCACCCCGCCGCCTTCACGGGCGACGTGATCGCCGCCATGGCCGAGACCTCCAACGTCATGCACCAGCTCCACATGCCGCTGCAGTCGGGCTCGTCGCGGGTGCTGCGCGCGATGCGCCGCTCGTACCGCGCGGAGCGCTACCTCGGCATCATCGAGCGGGTGCGCGCCGCCATGCCGGACGCGGCCATCTCGACCGACATCATCGTCGGCTTCCCGGGGGAGACGGAGGAGGACTTCCAGGCCACCCTCGACGTGGTCCGCGAGAGCCGCTTCGCCAACGCCTTCACCTTCCAGTACTCCATCCGCCCCGGCACCCCGGCGGCCACCATGCCCGACCAGATCCCCAAGGAGGTCGTGCAGGAGCGCTACGAGCGGCTGGTGGCGCTGCAGGAGGAGATCTCCTGGGAGGAGAACAAGAAGCAGGTGGGGCGCACGCTCGAGGTCCTGGTGGCCGAGGGCGAGGGCCGTAAGGACGACGCCACCCGACGCCTCTCCGGCCGGGCGGCCGACAACCGCCTGGTGCACTTCACCACAGGCGCCGAGACGCCCCGGCCGGGTGACATGGTGACGGTCGAGGTGACGTACGCGGCCCCGCACCACCTGGTGGCGGACGGGCCGGTCAAGGGTCTCCGGCGCACGAGGGCCGGCGACGCCTGGGAGTCGCGCCAGTCCGGCTCCACGCCGTCCTCGGGTGTCCTGCTGGGCATGCCCACCATCGGCCGACCCGCCCCTACCCCCGCCGCCTCTTCTGGAGCCTGCTCGGCTCACTGACGCCCGGCCCCTAGGCCTCCTGCACGGCCTTGAGAACGGGCTTTGGACGCCTGCGTGACGTGCGGTTCCCGCGGCGTCAGCGGGTGAGGCGGTCCAGGTAGGCGTAGCACGGTTTGCGGCGGAAGTCGTGGAACGTGGCGCAGGGATCCGCGACAGGCCTGCCCGAAATCGATGGAGGCGGATCAGCGGGCCGGTCCGGCTCCGAAGCCGACCGCGCCTGGGGAGGCACCGACGGAGCGGCCGGGCTAAACCGGGGAGGTGGCTGCGGAGCCGCCGATCGTTGAGGCCGTGTCCGCGTCGCCACGGGCGGCGATGGCACGGTGCCGGATGCGGGAGGTCCCGTCGTGGACGCCAAGGGATCCGTAAGAACCAAGGGCCCGGTGACAGGCGCCAGAGGCGGCCCCGAGGTGAGGGACGGGCTGACGGAGATCGCCGGCCCCGGCGGCGGGACGGCCTGGATCCAGGCGAGCGGCAGGAGCTCGGAAGTGCCGTCTTGGAACGATCCATCGGACGGCGAGACGGACAGAGCGGGAGCCGCTGTGACGTACGAGAAATCCGGCCTTGGGGAAAGATCGCTTTTCCGATCGAATTCCGATGAGCTTTGCGGTGCCGTCTCCTGAGCGTTTGTGAATGCCAGGAATATGCCGATGATCGCTATGGCGAGCACTCCCGCGACTCCGGCGACGGGTGCGAGGCTGGCGCGACGACCTGCGTAAATGGATCTAGAGGGGGACAAGTCGTGATTCCTTTGTGATTGGTGTGCGAGCATTCACCGGGTGCGGCTATTGTGGTCCATCACCCGCGGAAGCCGGCGAGCTTTCCCGATACGACCGCAGGGAGCTGCACCCACCATGCAAGATCCGATCGAGCCGGATCGTCCCGAGATTCTGACCGGGCCCGGGGACACCCGCCTGGCTGCCAGGGCTACCGCCCCGACCGGCAAACCCCGGAAGAACACGAAGAAGATCGTCGTCATTGCCGCTTCAGTGCTCGTCGTCGTGCTCGCAGCAGGCGGGGTCGGCTACAAGCTGGCCGGGAGCCCCGGCGAGACCCCGCAACCGGGCGCCGGCCGGCCCGCGCCCTCCCAGAGCGCCGGGGGGAACGAGGACCTTGGGGGCGACGACACCACCACGGGTGACGCCACCACCGACACCCCTGTCGGCAACCCGTCCACGGACGCCTCGGACGACGGCTCCACGGGGGACACCACGTCAGACCTGGGCTCGGGCGGCGACCCGGCCGCCGACACGGGCACGAACCCCTCCCGCGGCACGGCCAAGACCAACGACGGCAAAACGCCCTCGACGACGTCCCCCACCAAGGCGCCGCAGCCATCAGAGGGCGACAACCCCGCGGACGGCCCGGCAGGCGAGCTGAGCGGCCAGTGCGCGAAGAGCGGCTGCTGAGCGCGAGCGACCGCCGCCCCTCCGGCCGCAGCTGAGCGCCGTCGAGCCGCCCGGCCCTCCGGCCGCGCTGAGCACGGGCGAGCCTCCGGCCCTCCGGCTGCGCTGAGCACGGGCGAGCCTCCTGTGCTCCGGACGCGCTGAGCGCGGCTCCTGGCAGGTCGTCGGCATCCGCGCGCCCGGCCGAGGTCCCCACGAGGTGAGGGGCCGTGCCCGGGGAAGTGGCTTGGCGTTTATCGGTGGTATTGGACCTACGGCAGGAGCCACCGCACTCCGTAGGGTCTCCGTATGACGAGTGACAAAGCCGAGGTCCTACGGGCGCTGCATGTGCCAGGAAGCCCCCTGATCCTGCCCAACGTGTGGGACGCCGCCTCCGCCCGCGCCGTAGGGGAAGCGGGGTTCCCGGCCGTCGCCACCGGCAGTGCCGCCGTGTCCCAGGTGCTGGGGTACGAGGACGGCGAGGGAACGCCGGTCGGCGAGATGATGGCGGCGATCGCCCGCATCGTCAGGGTCGTGGACGTACCGGTCACCGCCGACATCGAGCGCGGCTACGGCCTCAAGCCGGCCGAGCTGGTTGAACGCCTGGCCGCCGCCGGAGCCGTGGGCTGCAACATCGAGGACTCCACCGCCGGCACGCTGGTCGACCCCGGCGAGCAGGCGGACTTCCTGGCGGAGATGCGGGCCGCGGCGGGCCAGGGGCTGGTGATCAACGCGAGAGTCGACGTCTACCTCCGCGGCCGGGCCTCCCGCGAGGAGGCGGTGGCGCGCGGGCGGCGGTACTTGGAGGCGGGGGCCGACTGCGTCTACCCGATCGGGCTGGGGGACGAGGACGAGATCAAGGCGCTGGTGAGCGAGGTGGGCGGGCCCGTCAACATATTCTTCAGGCGCGGGCTTCCGGCATTCGAGAGGCTGGGCGAGCTGGGTGTGGCCAGGATCAGCTTCGGGGGCGGACTGCACCGGGCCGCTCACGTCTACACCCAGAGCCTGATCGAGAAGGTCAAGGCAGGCCGCAGCCCGTACTGACCTGGGCGCCGCGTACGCTTGCCCCCGTGCTTGTCGCCGCGGCCGTCTGCCCGCCAACTCCGCTCATCGTGCTCCAGCTGGACGACCTCCGCTCCGCCTGCCACGCCGCCATCGCGGCGCTCCGCGACGCCCGTCCCGACGTGCTGATCGTGGTGGGCGGGTCGGAGAGCACGAGCACGTACGGCGGCCAGACGGCGGGCACCCTGCACCCGTGGGGGATGGACGTCACGGTGGGCCACGGCGAGCCCGTGCTCCCGCTCTCCTTGACCGTCGGCCGCTGGCTCCTGGGCGGTCGGGCCCCCGACGGTTTCCGGTCCGTCGCCCTCGACGCGACAAGCGCTGAATGCCGGATATCGGGCGAAGAACTAGGAAAAATCGCGGAAAAAGTGGCGCTGCTGGTCATGGCCGACGGCTCCGCCTGCCTCAGCCCACGCGCCCCGGGCAAGTACGACGACGCGGCGAAGCCGTACAACGACCTGATCGCGAACGCCATCGCCCACGCCGACCCCGGCGCCCTCGCCACCCTCGACCCCGCGCAGGCGGACAGGCTGTGGGTGAGCGGGCGAGCCGCCCTCCAGGTGCTGGCCGGTGCGGCGGGCGGCCACGGGTACAACGGCCGCCTGCTCATGGAGACGGCCCCCTACGGCGTGGGCTACTTCGCCGGCTTGTGGTCCTGACGGCGCGGCACCGGGATCTTCATCAGGTCGCGGGCGAGCACGACCTCGCCGTCGAAGTGCCGCCGCACCTCCGCCACGAAGGCGGGCTCGGCGTCGAACCCGTACCGCTCGGAGAAGTGCGTCAGCACCAGCCTGCGCACTCCCGCGTCGGCCGCCACCAGCCCCGCCTCGAACGCCGTCAGATGCCCGTACTCCTTGGCCAGCGCGCTCTCCGACGACAGGAACGTGGACTCGATCACCAGCAGGTCCACCCCCGAGGCCAGTTCGAACACGGTGTCGCAGAGCCGGGTGTCCATGACGAACGCCACGCTCTGCCCAGGTTTCGGCACGCTGCACCGGTCGAGCGTGATCCCGCGCACGGAGCCGGTGCGCTGGAGCTCGCCGATCTCGGGGCCGCGGATGCCGTAGGCGGCCAGCTTGTCGGGCAGCATGCGGCGGCCGTCCGGCTCCTGGACGCGGTAACCGTACGACTCGATGGGATGGGACAGGCGGCGCGCGGTCAGCGGGCCGACGGTGGCCAGGCCGCCGGAGAGAGCGTGCTCGGAGATCACCGAGGTGTCGGCGAACGCGGCGGCGTGGCGGAGCCTGCGCCAGTACGTCTCGCCGGAGGCCGGGAAGACCGCGCGCACCGGGTGCCTGACCTTGTCGCGGGCGATGCGCTGCACGACCCCGGGCACGCCCAGGCAGTGGTCGCCGTGGAAGTGCGTCAGGCAGATCCAGTGCACGTCGTGCGCGCTCACGCCGGCGTGCAGCATCTGCCGCTGCGTGCCCTCGCCGGGGTCGAAAAGGTAGCCTTGTCCGTCCCAGCGCAGAAGGTAGCCGTTGTGGTTACGGTGTCGGGTAGGGACCGCGCTGGAGGTGCCCAGCACCACCAACTCACGTGAGGACATGATGACCACAGTCGCGTTCGCCGAGGTGCCGACGCCGGTCGGGCCGTTCGTGCTGGCCGTCACCGAGGTCGGTCTCATCGCGTCGGGCTGGGGGACCCGCCCACAGGTGAACGACCGCCTCGGTCTGGCTGAAGTCCATGATTCGGATCGTACGGCCTTCGCGGTCGCCGAGCTGAATGCTTATTTCGCCGGCGATCTGAAGACGTTCGAGACACCGGTGGACTGGCGGCTGATGTCCGGCTCGCGGCTGCGGGTGCTGCAGGCCCTGCACAAGATCCCGTACGGCACCGCCGTCACCTACGGGGAGCTGGCCACGCGCAGCGGCTCCAGCGTGCCCGCCCGCGGCATCGGCTCGATCATGGGCTCCAACCCGATCCCGATCATCGTGCCCTGCCACCGCGTGATCGCGGGCAACGGGCTCGGCGGGTTCAGCGGCGGCGAGGGCGTGGAGACCAAGCGCTGGCTGCTGACCCACGAGGGGTACCTGCAACCGACACTGCTGGATTTTTAGGCCTGGACCTCTAGCAGACTTGTCGGTGTGCGCCAGCAGCCAGTCATCGCCGTCGTAGGTCCCACCGCGGCAGGGAAGTCCGATCTCGCCGTCGACATCGCGCTGCGGTTGGGCGGCGAATGCGTCAACGCCGACTCCATGCAGCTCTACCGGGGGATGGACATCGGCACGGCCAAGCTCACCCCGGACGAGCAGCGCGGGATCCCGCACCACCTGCTGGACGTCTGGGACGTCACGGTCACGGCCAGTGTGGCCGAGTACCAGAAGCTGGCCAGGGCGGTCATCGACTCCGTCGAGGTCCCCGTGCTGGTCGGCGGCAGCGGCCTGTACGTGCGCGCGGCCATCGACGAGCTGGAGTTCCCCGGCACCGACCCCGAGATCAGGGCCAGGCTGGAGGGCGAGCTGGCCGAGCGCGGCCCCGCCCCGCTCTACGAGCGCCTGCGCGAGCAGGACCCGGCGGCCGCGGCGGCCATCCTGCCGAGCAACGGCCGCCGCATCGTCCGCGCGCTGGAGGTGATCGAGCACACGGGACGCCCGTTCTCGGCCACCATGCCCAGCTACGACGCCGTCTACCCGAGCGTGCAGATCGGTCTCGACGTGCCCAGGCCGGAGCTGGACGAGCGGATCGCGGTCAGGGTCGGGCGCATGTGGCAGGCGGGCCTGGTCGAGGAGGTGCGGAGCCTGCTGGGGCAGGGCCTGGCCGAGGGCCGCACGGCGAGCCGCGCCCTTGGATACGCCCAGGTCGTCCGCTTCCTGGAGGGGGAGTGGAGCGAGGAGCAGGCGATCGAGGAGACCGTCAGGGCGACCAGGCGCTTCGCCCGCCGCCAGGAGTCGTGGTTCCGGCGCGACCCCAGGGTGCGCTGGCTCCCATACGACGCCCCTGACCTGCTTGAGCAGTCCCTGGCGCTAATCTCCGCAAACCCGTTCGCATAAACTTTTAAGATGCGGTTTCTCAAGGGGCACGGCACCGAGAACGATTTCATCATCCTTCCTGACCCTGGCGGAGAGGCGGGCGTGACAGCCTCGCTCGTCACCAGGATCTGTGACAGGAGAGCCGGCATAGGGGCTGACGGCGTGCTGGTGGTGACGCGCACCAAGGAGAGCCATGAGGTGATCGAGCACGCCGCCGTGGCCGAGTGGTTCATGGACTATCGCAACGCCGACGGCGGTGTGGCCGAGATGTGCGGCAACGGCGTGCGCGTGTTCGCGCGCTACCTGATCGACGCGGGGCTGGAGCAGGCGAGCGAGTTCGGGGTGGCCACCAGGGGCGGCGTACGCAAGGTCCGCGTCGAGCCCAACGGCGACATCACCGTCGACATGGGCAAGCCCGTCGTGCACGGCGAGAGCCTGGTGACAGTCGGCGCGCAGGAATACAGGGGGCTGCACGTCAGCATGGGCAACCCCCACCTCGCCTGCGCCATCGGCGACCCCGTCGTCCAGCTCGACCTCACCCACCAGCCGGGTTTCGACACCTGCGTCTTCCCCACCGGCGTCAACGTCGAGCTGTTCAACCCCGTCGGCACCAGTCGCGCCGTCATGCGCGTCTACGAGCGCGGCGCCGGCGAGACCCGCTCATGCGGCACCGGCGCGGTGGCCACGGCCGTCGCCGCCGCGGCCCTGTCGGGCGACACCACCGGCACCTGGACGATCGAAGTGCTGGGCGGCACGCTGACCGTCGTCCTCGAAGAGGACACGAGCTACCTTTCCGGCCCCGCGGTCATCGTGGCCAGCGGAGACCTGATGCTTGCAGAATGATGTTCTCCTGAGGGATGCTGAGTCCACTCCACGAACTGAGGGGTGGACCATGGCAGACCCGCGCACCACGGCGGCACAGGTCAAGGGGCCGATCGGGGAGTTCGGCGGCGGCTTCATGATCTCCAGGGAGGCCAAGGCCGTCTGCGAGGAGTACGCGGTCGGCCCCCGTGAGCTCTACTTCAGAGGCCGCTGCGGCGTGCTCGGCGAATGCGACGCCGACGTCGTCAATGCGGTCGTCGTCTTCTTCCCGCCGCGACACGTCGAGGAGAGCTGGAACGGCGGGCGCAAACTCGCCGCCCAGCAGGCCGTCGAGCTGTACGCCGAGGTCTGCAGGGCCTGGGGCCGGCGCAAGCTGGGCGGCTACGACGGCTGCGCCAGGATCGCCGAGCTGCTCCAGCCGGTCGTCGAGCAGGCCTCGCCCATAGGCGCGCCGCTGTTCGCCGGGTGGAGGGCCGTGCCGCTGGCCGACGATCCGCCCGCGCGGGCCGCGCAGCTCATGCACGTCGTACGCGAGCTGCGCGGCGGCCTGCACGCCAACGCGGTGATCGCGGCAGGCCTGCACCCGCTGGAGGCCACGCTCGCGACCAGCCATGACGCGACCCCGTTCGGATCGGCCGCGGGGGAGATGATCGCAAAGTTCTTCCAATGGCCGGAGCCGTACGCCACGCCCGGCCCGGACGTCGTCGCGCGGCGCGCGGCGGTGGAGGAGACGACCGACGAGCTGATGGCACCGGTGTTTTCGGTCCTCGACGACAGCGAATCGGACGAGCTGATCGGGCTTCTGCGTTTTGGGCACGCTCGTTGACCTGGCAGACTGGCTGCCCATGGACGTGGACATCTGGGCCTGGGTCGGCGAAACCCAGCAGCAGCTTTCTGAGGCGGGCAACGTTGGCCTCGCCATGGCGCTGGGAGACCTCCCCGCACAGGCCTATGAGGGCCGATATCCGCAGCTCGACGTCATGGCCCCGGCGATCGCGCAGCAGGCGGAGGCCCTGGAGCTGCCCTGGCTCGAGTTCTACGCCCGCTACTGGCATCTGGTCGGCCGCATCGGCGACCGGGCGCAGGGCGCGGTCGCGGTGGACGACGCGCAGCAGCTGCTGACGTTCGCCCAGCGCGAAGACGTCCGCGAGTGCCCGGCCTTCCCGGCGGCCGTCGAGGCGCTGGCCATCACGTGGGCCAATACCGACGGCCCCGGCTACGCGAGCGAGCGCCTGGAGACGCTGGGGACGCACATCGAGGGCCTGAGCCCGGAGAAGCCCGCCTTCACGGGCCTCGTCACGCAGTACGTCGCCGCGCTCATCGACGCGGGCCAGCCGGGCGAGGCCGTGAGCTACGCCGAGTCCGCCGTCGAGCGGCTGCGGGTCGCGGGCCGCGAGGCGAGCTGGGAGCTCGGCGCCGAGAGCGCGCGTGCGCTGCTCGCCGCGGGCCGAGCCGAGGACGCGCTCAACGCGCTGCAGGCCGCGGCCGAGTTCCCGCCGGACGACCCGGTGGCCAAGGAGCACCGCGACGGCGTGCGGCGGGCCCTGATCCTCGCCACGCTGGGCCGCACCGCCGAGGCCGTGGACGCGCTGCCCGACCTCGACGTGGTGGGCGAGCACCCACGCGTGTTCGTCGAGTGGTCGCAGGCGGTCGCCAAGCTGGCCGGCTCCGCCCAGATCGCCAACACCTGGCAGCTCGGCCGCGTGCTGCGCCAGTGGATGGACTACTTCGGCATGATGGGTGGCTACCGCGCCCGCGTCGAGCTCGCGCTGGTGGCGGGCGACCTGGCCGTCGACAGGCAGGGCGTGTGGCAGGCCAGGCTCCTCGCCGACCTGGCCGAGTCCGGTGCCGCCGAGCTGCGCGAGAGCGAGGGTGTCGCCGAACGGGTGGCCGCGCTGCGCGCCGCCGCCGACGCCGTCTTGGAGCCTGAGGCCCCCGGGCCGCTCGACGAGCGCGTCGGCCTCTTCGACGCCGCCGACGGCTTCAACGCCGACCCGGAGAAGTGGGTGGGCTGGCTCGCGCCGCTGTCCGGCGAGGACCTGGAGGCCACCCGCCGCCACACGACCACGCTCGGCTTCCTCGGCTTCCCGGCCACCGGCGCCGACATCTACTGGAAGATGCTGGTCGACACCGGCGACATCGCCACCGCCGACGCCGATGACGTGGCCTACCTCACCACGCTGCTCGTCGAGGCCCGCCAGGACGAGCGGCTCGAGCAGATGGCCGCGCTGCTGCCGCACGCCGCTCAATACCTCGCGCTGGCCAGGCTGCACAGCGCGCGCGAGCGCTGGCCGGAGACGCTCGACGCGGGCGAGCACGCCGTCGCCGCCGGGGCCGGGCTCGAAGCCCGCCGCCTGCTGTCCGGCGCCGCCCAGCAGCTCGACGAGAACGCCAGGGCCGCGCAGGTGCTGCTGGAGGTGCTCGACGAGCTCGCCGACGAGGACGTCTGGCGCATGATCGTCGTGGCCACCTCGGCGGAGGACTGGGAGACCGTACGCAAGGGCGCGGCCAAGATCGGCATGCCGATCAAGTCCAAGGAGGGCCCGATCGAGGATGAGATGGGCCTCATCAGGCTCATCCTCCCCGCGCCGGACGGCGGCCAGCGCCAGGTGCTGTCGATCCGCACCGGCCCCGCCAGCGCCAGGCTGGCTCTGCCGCAGCCGCGCGGCATGGACTACAACGCCGGCGACCTGGTGGTCTTCGACCCGCAGCTGCTGGAGCCGGTCCCCGACGACCCCCAGGAGCAGCAGAACTTCGTGCCGCCGTTCGCCGCGGTGCGCATCCTGCGGCCCGGCGGCTACACCAGCTACTTCTTCGACGGCGCCGCGCCGAGCGAGGAGGACTGGGCGGAGTTCACCGAGGTCATGGCCGAGCGCGGCTGGCCGATGTGGGTCTACAGCGACGAAAACTACACCGTCACCCACCCGTCGACCGGCGAGTCGCTGCCCGGCGTCTTCGGCTGGGTCGCGGTGCCGCCGGACGTGTCGGCGGCCGAGGTCGACGCGCTCCTCGACGACGCCACCGAGCGGTGGGTGCATCCGCTGGCCTGGCTCGACCTGGCCCGCGAGATCGACGTCGAGGTGGAGCGGCACGAGCGGATCGTCAAGGAATACGGGCTGTAGGGGTCCGGCGTGCTGGAGCGGTTCGCCCTCGACGGCAAGGTGGCCATCGTCACCGGCGCCTCCTCAGGGCTGGGCGTCGCGTTCGCCCGCGGCCTGGCCGAGGCGGGTGCCGACGTCGTGATCGGAGCCAGGCGCGCCGACCGGCTCGAGGAGACGCGGCGGCTGGTCGAGGAGACCGGCCGCCGGTGCCTGGCCGTGCAGACGGACGTGTCGCGGCCCGAAGACTGCGACGCGCTGGTGGCCGCCGCCGTGGAGGCCATGGGCGCGGTCGATGTGCTGATCAACAACGCCGGCATCGGCACCGCGGTGCCCGCGCTGCGCGAGACGCCCGAGGAGTTCCGGCAGGTCATCGACGTCAACCTGCTCGGCACGTACTGGATGGCCCAGGCGTGCGCGCGGGTCATGCGCCCCGGCTCGTCGATCGTGAACATCGGCAGCGTTCTCGGCGAGACCACGCTCGGGCTGCCGCAGGCTGCCTACAGTGCGTCCAAGGCGGCGATCATCGGGCTCACGCGGGACCTCGCGCAGCAGTGGACCGGGCGCCGCGGCATCAGGGTCAACTGCCTGGAGCCGGGGTTCTTCCTCTCGGAGATGACCGAGCAGTACAAACCCGGCTACGTGGAGCAGGTGGTGGAGTTCAGAGGGGTGATGAAGCGGCCCGGCGACCCCACCGAGCTGGTGGCCGCGGCGATCTTCCTGGCGAGCGACGCGGCCTCGTACATCACCGGGGTGACGCTGCCGGTGGACGGCGGAGTACTGATCACCTAGCCGAGCTGACGAAGGCGGCGCCCGGCGCTGAGGCGTGACGCTCACGACGGGCCGTTACGGTCAGTGTCGTTGCGTGACCGGTTGGCCGGACGAGCAGGTGATCTTCAGCTCGACGTCCTCGCCCTCGTCCTGCTCGAACTCCACCCTGGCCTCGCGTGCCGGGCCCGGCTCGACCTTGTCCACCGAGTAGTTCTGGGCCGGGCTCCAGGAGCGCAGCGTGACCAGATCGCCCGCGCAGGAGGCGATCACGGTGCCGCCTGGACTGCGGATCAGTTTGCCCTGCGACGCCCCGGAGGGCTGCGGCGTCTGCGACGGCGCGGCGGTGCTCGGGGTGCTCGGTGTAAGGGCGGTGGTCGGCTCGGCAGCGTTGCCAGGGGCGTCGGTGGCGAACTGGGTGGCGGTGTTCAGGGCCGCGTGGACCTCCGCCTGGCTGAGCACGCGGCCGGAGTCGCCGGTGAGGCCGGTGCCGAGGAGGGTGAGCACCCCCACGGCCGCGGCGGTGGCGGCGACGGCGGTGGCGGCCCAGGCCAGCACGAGTCTCTTCATCGCCCTTACGTTCCCCCATGTACGGCTAAGGCCAGGTTAAGACGACGATAACGCTGCCAGGTCATGCTCATGGAGCGTCTACGTTCTTGTATATGGCGGACATCCTGCTCATCGAGGACGACGTGGCGATCCGTACGGCGCTCAGCCGCGGGCTGAGGGAGCTCGGGCATGCCGTGTCCTCGTCCCCGACGGCGCTGGAGGGGCTGCGGCTGGCCGTACAGGATCGTCCCGACCTGATCGTGCTCGATCTGGGGCTGCCGGACCTCGACGGGGTGGAGCTGCTGCGGATGTTGCGGGCGGTCAGCCGGGTGCCGGTCATCGTGGCGACCGCCCGTGACGGGGACGCCGAGATGGTGCCGGTGCTGGACGCGGGCGCGGACGACTATGTGGTCAAGCCGTACAGTGCGGCGCAGCTCGACGCGCGCGTCCGGGCCGTGTTGCGGCGGGCCGGGGGTTCGGTCCCCGAGCCGCTGGCCGTGGGTGCCCTGCGGGTGGACCCGCGGGCGCGCACGGCGACGCTCGACGGGGCCGCGCTGGATCTGACGCCGCGCGAGTTCGACGTGCTGCACTATCTCGCCGCGCGGCCCGGTGAGGTGGTGACCAAGCGGGAGCTGCTGACGGAGGTGTGGCAGCTGCCGTACGGGGGCGCGGACAAGACAGTGGACGTGCACCTGTCGTGGCTGCGCAGGAAGCTCGGTGAGACGGCCGCGGAGCCTCGCTACCTGCACACCGTCCGCGGCGTCGGCGTCAAGCTGGTCGCACCGTCATGAGGCGCGCGCATGCGGGGGCACCCGGCCGGTTCGTGGTGGGGGTGCGGGCGTGAGGCGGTGGCTGGCGTTGCTGGTGGCGGCGACCACGTCCCTGGTCCTGATCGCGTTGCTGGTGCCGATGGCGCTGCTCATCCGGGCCGTGGCCGAGAACGGTGCCATGAGCAGGGCGACCGCGGCCGCCGAGTCCGTGGCGCTCGCGGTGGGCACGCCCGACCTGGCGCTGGCCGTGGAGCAGGTGTCGCGCCCGGTGACGGTGTTCCTGCCGGACGGGCGCACACTGGGGACGTCCGCGCCCCGCACAGACGCGGTCCGCCTGGCCGCCACCGGCCGCAGCGTCACCGCCGCGACCTCCGGCGGCAGGGAGATGCTCGTATCCACGCAGTCGCCCGGTGGCACGGCTGTGATCAGGGTGTTCGTGCCGGACGCGGAGCTGATGAGGGGTGTGCGGGAGGCGTGGCTCGCGCTGCTCCTGCTCGGGCTCGCCCTGGTGGTGCTGGGCATCGTCCTGGCGGACCGGCTGGCGCTGGCCGTGACCAGGCCCGTGGACGGGCTCGCGCGTGTCTCACACCGGCTGGCCGGGGGAGATCTGACGGCTCGGGCGGAGCCGGGCGGGCCGCCCGAGGTGCGTTCCGTGGCGCTGGCGCTCAACCATCTGGCCGGGCGGATCGACGAGCTGCTGGCGGCGGAGCGCGAGTCGGTGGCCGACCTGTCGCACCGGCTGCGCACCCCTCTGACGGGCCTGAGGCTGGACGCGGAGTCGCTGCGGGACCCGGAGGAGGCGGCACGCGTACAGGCCCGTGTGGACGCCTTGGAGCGCGCGGTGAGCGCCGTCATCACGGACGCGCGGCGCCGCTCGGCCGGACGCGACTCGTGCGACGCGGCCGCGGTCGTGCGGGAACGGGTGCGGTTCTGGTCGGTGCTGGCGGAGGACCAGTGCCGCGAGCTGTCGGTCTCGTTGCCGGTCGCGCCGCTGCCGGTCGCGGTGGGCGCGGAGGAGCTCGCGGCGTGCGTGGACGCCCTGCTTGGCAACGTCTTCGCGCACACCCCGGAAGGGGCGCCCATGTCGGTACGGCTCGCGCCGCATCCGTCGGGGGCCGTGCTGGCGGTCGAGGACTCAGGACCCGGCTTCGACCCCGCGCTGCTGGAGCGGGCCCCGCCCTGGATGCGTGGCCGTAGACGACGTCCACGTTGTTCAGCCGGCCCGGTTCGTCGTCCAGA
>NZ_JBFAMX010000073.1:0-30443 GCF_040659615.1 Nonomuraea sp. NPDC049784 | reverse complement strand
GGCGTCACTCCGCCGCCCATGCCCGAGCCGGCCGCGCTGGCCATCTTCGCCGCCGACCACGGCGTGCACGCCCGCGGCGTCACTCCGTGGCCGCAGGAAGTCACGGTGCAGATGGTGGCGAACTTCCTGTCCGGCGGCGCGGTCGCCAACGCCCTCGCCGCCCAGGCCGGCGTGTCGGTCACGGTGGTGGACGTAGGCGTCGCCGCCGACCTGCCCGACGCGCCCAGCCTGGTCAGGCAGAAGATCGGGTACGGCACCGACGACCTGTCGAAGGGGCCCGCGATGAGCGTGGACCAGGCGGTCAGGGCGCTGGAGGCGGGGATCGGCGTGGCCCGCGACCTGGTGGCCGGCGGGGCCCGCTGCCTGATCACCGGCGACATGGGCATCGCGAACACCACGGCCTCCGCCGCCCTGATCGCCGTGTTCGCCGGCCGGGACCCGGCCGAGGTGACCGGCAGGGGCACGGGGATCGACGACGAGACGTACAAGCACAAGGTGGACGTCGTCCGTGAGGCCCTGCGCACGAACGGCCTGTCGGGAGCCCTGATCTCGCCCAGCGAGGCGCTGCGGGCGCTGGCAGCGGTCGGCGGGTTCGAGCACGCGGCCATCGCGGGCTTCATCCTGGGCGGCGCCGCGGCCCGCGTGCCGGTGATCCTGGACGGCGTCATCGCCGGCGCCGCCGCCCTCGTAGCCGCCGCGCTCGACCCCGCCGCGATCGACCACTGCGTGGCGGGCCACCGCTCGGCCGAGCCCGGCCACACCGCCGCGCTCGAGCACCTCGGGTTGCGCCCGCTGGTGGACCTCGAGCTGCGGCTGGGCGAGGGGTCGGGCGGCCTGCTCGCGCATCCGCTGGTCTGCTCGGCCGTACGGGTCATGCACGACGTGGCCACGTTCGACTCGGCGGGAGTGACCGAAAAGCCCGTATGAGGAGTTGATCAGTGACCCGTTACGGCCCCATGTACGGCCCCGACATCACGTTCCTCGGCGTGGACCGTTGTGACGTCAACGATCCGGCCTCGTACGAGGACGCGGACGTGGTGATCGTGGGCGCCCCCTTCGACGGCGGCACCAGCAACCGTCCCGGCGCCAGGTTCGGCCCGATGGCGCTGCGCCAGGCCTGCTACCTGCCGCATGACGGCTCCAGGCCCAGCCTGGCGCTGCGCGTGGATGCCCTGCGCGACCTGCGGGTGCTCGACGCGGGTGACGTCGAGTGCTATTCGGGCGACGTCGAGGGCTCGCTGGCCGCGATCGAGGAGGCCGTGCACCGCGTGGCCGCCTCTGGGGCGATTCCGCTGGTGCTCGGGGGCGACCACACGGTCGCGCTGCCCGACGCGCGCGGCACCGCCAGGGCCCACGCGGCAGGCCGTACCTCGATGATCCACTTCGACGCGCACGCCGACACCGGGAACATCGCCTTCGGCCACCTCCACGGCCACGGGCAGCCGATGCGGCGGCTCATCGAGTCCGGCGCCATCCGCGGCGACAGGTTCCTGCAGATCGGGTTGCGGGGCTACTGGCCGGAGCCGGAGACACTGAGCTGGATGGCCCAGCAAAACATGCGTTCGTACGAAATGACGGAGATTGTGGCCCGTGGGCTGGAGGAGTGCCTGACGGAGTCGTTCACGATCGCGCTCGATGAGTGCGACCAGGTCTTCCTGTCCGTGGACATCGACGTCTGCGACCCCGGGCACGCGCCCGGCACCGGGACGCCCGAGCCCGGGGGACTGACCGCCAGGCAGCTGCTCGACGCCGTTCGCCGGATCTGCTACGAACTGCCCGTGGCCGGCATGGAAGTGGTCGAGGTTGCGCCGCCGTACGACCACGCGGACATCACCGCGTACCTCGGGAACCGGGTTATCCTTGAGGCACTGTCAGCGATGGCCAGACGCCGTAAGGATGAGCAGGGCGGGCCTCGCTGGGATCCGCGGCAGCCCCTTCTCGACGGTCGTTAACCCGTGCGCAGCAAATGACGCAGTCAGAGCCGGTAGGTTTACGTCCTAACACAAAGCTTCGCGAACGGGAGATTCCCCCCATGGGTCCCTACCTCCTCGGCCTGCGGCTTTCCGGCCGCCGGGTTCTCGTCGTGGGCGGCGGGCGCGTCGCACAGCGGCGGGTCCCCGCGCTGCTAGAGGCCGGTGCGGAGGTCACGGTCGTGTCACCGGGTGTGACGCCGGCGCTCGACGACCTGATCGCCGCCGGCAGGGTCACCTGGCACGCCCGGCCCTACGAGGTCGGCGACTGCGACGGAGCCTGGCTCG
Organism: Nonomuraea sp. NPDC049784; assembly: GCF_040659615.1. NCBI lineage: Bacteria > Bacillati > Actinomycetota > Actinomycetes > Streptosporangiales > Streptosporangiaceae > Nonomuraea > Nonomuraea sp. NPDC049784. The sequence goes on along the minus strand of NZ_JBFAMX010000073.1, from coordinate 28,185 downwards.
TGCAGGCCTGCACCGACGACAGGTCCGTCAACACCGCGGTCGCCGCGGAGGCGGAGGCCAAGCGCGTGTGGTGCGTGCGGGCCGACGACAAGGACGCCTCCGCCGCCTGGACGCCCGCCACGGGACGGGTCGACGAGATAAGCGTGGCGGTCACCGCGGGCGGCGACCCGCGCAGGGCCGCCGGCATCAGGGACGCGGTCGTGGGCGCGCTGCGCGACGGCACGGTCGACGCCCGGCGAAACCGCACCAAGCCGGTCGGCGTGGCCCTCGTCGGCGGCGGTCCCGGCGACCCGGGCCTGATCACGGTGCGGGGGCGGCAGCTCCTCGCGCAGGCCGACGTGGTGGTCGCCGATCGGCTCGCGCCCCGCGCGCTGCTCGACGAGCTGGCCCCCGACGTCGAGCTGATCGACGCCGCCAAGGTCCCCTACGGCCGGTCGCTGTCCCAGGAGACCATCAACGAGCTGCTCATCGACCGCGCCAGGCAGGGCAAGTTCGTGGTCAGGCTCAAGGGCGGCGACCCGTTCGTGTTCGGGCGCGGCGGCGAGGAGATGATCGCCTGCGCCCGCTCCGGCATCCCCGTGCTGGTGGTGCCCGGCATCACGAGCGCCGTGGCGGTGCCCGCGTCCGCCGGGGTCCCGGTGACGCACCGGGGGGTCAGCCAAGAGTTCCACGTGATCTCCGTGCACGTGGCGCCCGACGATCCCAAATCCACCGTCGACTGGCCCGCGCTGGCCCGTTCCCAGGGCACTCTGGTGCTGCTGATGGCCGTCGAACGGCTGGCGAAGGTGGCCGAGGCCCTCCTTCGAGACGGACGTTCCCCGGACACTCCCGCAATGGTGGTACAGGACGGTACCCTTCCGACCCAGCGGGCGGTCATCGCTTCGCTTTCCACCGTGGCCGACCGCGTGTCCGCGGCTGGGATCCGGCCGCCGGCGATCGTCATCGTCGGCGACGTCGTGAGGGTCGGCCAGGAGGTCGAGATGGTTCGAGCGGAGCGCTTGCCGTGAACACGGCCATGGGTGATGGGTGGCAGGAGGCGCCGGGGGAGCAGACGTTGAGCTTCCGCCCGGTGAGTGACGACGACCTGGCCGGGGTGCGGGACGACGACGGCTTCGACGCGTTCGGCACGAAGGGCGCGCGAAAGGGCTCCGGCGCTGCCGCGGACGACCAGAGCGCTCCCGAGGAGCCTCCGGCTTCCGGGGACACTGGGGCGTCGGAGGAAGCTGCCGCTGCTTCGGAGGAGGCCGGGGCCGCCGAAGACACCGCGCCTTCCGAAGACACCGCGCCTTCCCAGGAGCTCACGACTTCCGAAGAGCCAGAGGCTTCGGCTTCGGAGGAGCAACCCTCGTCGGAGCAACCACCGGCTTCCGCGGAGGCCGCCGAGCCGACCGCCGCCGAGCCGGATCCGGCGGCACCCGCCGAATCCACTGCCGCGGCGGGCTCGGATGTGTCCGGGGAGTCCGCCGCTGTGTCGGGTCCGGATGCGTCCGACGAGTCGCCCGCCGCGTCCGACGAGTCCTCTGCTGCGGGTTCCGTTGCGTCCGGCGAGTCCGCTGCGGCGGATCCGGACGTGTCCGGCGAGCCCGTCGACACGGTGGATCAGCCCATGCCGGAGTCCGCTGCGGCGGCCGATGACGCCGTGTCCGAGGAGCCCGCCGCTGACGTGGCTGAGGCCGCCTCCGCCGGGCCCGCCGATCCCGTGGACGCGGCCGATTCCGAGCGCCCCTCTCTCTTCGTGAAGCCCGCCATACTCGGTGGCCCAGGAGCCCGCAAGGCGTCTTCCGCCGTACCTCCGGCTGTACAGGACGAGCCTGGTGGACGGGATGAGGTGGCGGACCCTAGCGCCGAGCAGCAGGGCGCCGAGGAGTCGTCAAGCGGCGAGCAGCCACAAGCCACGGCAGCGGACGACGAGCAGCCGCGAGACGCGGACGCGACTGACGAGCAGCCCCAGACAGAGCAACCCCGGAGCGAGCAGGCGCAGGATGACCTGCCGCCGGGCGTGGAGGCTCAGGGCGAACGGCAGCCGGGCGACGGCGACGCGCCTGTGGAAGACGAGCCCAAGGGAGGGCCGCGGCGCGCGGAGGAGTTGCCCCCCGAGGCCGCCGAGGCGCTGATGGCGGCGCTCGACACGCTCAGGCAAACCGTCGCGGACCTGCGCTTCGGCCTGGACCTGCCCGGCGTGGAGGAGGCCAAGCAGACGCAGGCCGACCTGCTGGCCCAGCTCGAGGACTACGTGCTGCCCAGGGTCAGGACCAGCGCCGCCCCCGCCCTCATCGTGATCGCGGGCTCCACCGGCGCGGGCAAGTCCACCCTGGTCAACACACTGGCCGAGAAGAACATCTCCCGCACCGGCGTACGCCGCCCGACCACCGGCGTCCCCGTCCTGGTCTGCCACCCGGACGACCGGGAGTGGTTCGCGGAGGGAGAGCTGCTCGGCGGTCTCGAACGCATCGACAAGCCGTCCCCCGAGGCCGGGATGCGAAGCGTGGTCGTCGTCGCGACCGAGAAGCTTCCGCAGGGCGTCGCGCTGCTCGACACCCCGGACATCGACTCGGTCGTCGAGGAGCACCACGAGATCGCCCACCGCATGCTGGACGCCGCCGACCTGTGGATCTTCGTGACCACGGCGGCCCGCTACGCCGACGCCCCCGCCTGGAGTCTGCTGAAGCTGGCCAAGGAGCGTGGCGCCCGGCTCGCGATCGTGCTGTCGCGCGTGCAGCCGAGGGCCGCCGAGGTCGTGCTGAAGCATTTCGTACGGATGCTCACCGAATACGGCCTGGGCGAGATCGACAGGTTCGTCATCAGCGAGTCGAAGGTCACCGACGGCAGGCTGCCCGACAGCGAGGTCACCGAGCTGCGGCTCTGGCTGGCCGAGCTGTCGGTGGACGAGGAGCGCAGAGCTCAGGCGGTGCGCGAGACGCTCAACGGCGTGCTCAACAGCTTCCGCACCCGCGTACCCGCACTGGCCAGGCATCTTGAGGGGCAGGTCGCGTTCAGGACGGAGCTGCGCAGCGACGTGGAGGCGGCCTTCCTCGGCGCGCTCAGCGAGATCGACAAGGCGTCGAAGAACGGTTCGCTGCTGCACGGCGAGGTGCTGGCCCGCTGGCAGGACTTCGCCGGCTCCGGCGACCTCATGCGCTCGCTGCAGCTGCGCAAGCGAGGCCGGTCGGCCAAGCACGCGCCGGAGCGGGTGCTGGCGTTCAAGGCGGCGATCCGCGCCGGACTCGAGTCGGTGATCGTCGCCGCCGCCAACCGCGCCACCGAGGAGGTGGTCGCGCGCTGGCGGCACCGTTCGGAGCTGGGCGCCAAGCTCGGCGAAGGCCTCGACAGGCCATCCGACAATCTCGTACGTCACACCGGCCGCGCAATCGCGTCCTGGCAGGAGCACCTGAGCGAACTGGTTCGCACCGACGGCGTGGCGAAGCGGTCGGTGTCGAAGCTGGTGTCGTTCGACCCCGACTCACTCGCGTTGATCTTCACCGTCGCGATGTTCAGCGGGAGCAACGGCGAAGGGGTGCCGCACCGGCTGGTCAACGCCCTGCTCGGCGCCGAATCGCTACGTGGCATCGGCGCCAAGGCGCTCAGCGATTTGCGGGCCAGGATCGGCATGCTGTTCGACGAGGAATCCATGCGTTACGTGCAAGCGCTCGACTCCGCGGGCATCCCGGACGAGTCCGTGGCGACCCGCCTCTACCAGGCGACGTACAACCTGGAGGTCGTCCGATGACGACCATGACCACCAGGCCAGGGCTGGCTTCGCGGCTGTCCGCGCTCACCAAGGTGGTGGAGCACGGTCCGGGACGGCTGGACAGGAAGCTGCTCAACGAGGCCAACGCGCTGCTGCAGCAGGCGGGAGACCGGCTCAAGCTTTCGTCCGAGCACACGGTCGTCGCTCTGGCGGGCGGCACGGGCAGCGGCAAGTCGTCGCTGTTCAACGCCATCTCGGGGCTCGAGCTGTCACCCACCGGCGTACGCCGGCCGACCACCGCCCGCACGCACGCCTGCGTGTGGGGGCTGGAGGGCGCGGGGCCGCTGCTCGACTGGCTGCAGATCCAGTGGCGGCACCGTTTCTCCCGGGCCAGCGCGCTCGACAAGGGCGACAGCCAGCTCCACGGGCTGATCCTGCTCGACCTGCCCGATCACGACTCGATCAGGGCGCTCACCGACACCGAGGCCGACCGCCTCATCGGCCTGGCGGACCTGGTGGTGTGGGTGCTGGACCCGCAGAAGTACGCCGACGCGTCCACGCACCGCCGCTACGTGACGGAGCTCGCGGGGCACGAGGCGGTGACTGTGTTCGCGCTCAACCAGGCCGACCGGCTCACCAAGGAAGAGCTGGCCGAGCTGGTCATCGACCTCAACGATCTGCTGCGCCGCGAGGGCGTCGAGCATCCCAGCGTGGTCCCCACCTCGGCGGTCACGGGCCGGGGCATCGAGAGCCTCAGGAGCGTTATCGCGACGGCGGTCGCCCGCCGGCGTGCCGCCATCCAGAAGCTGGAGGCCGACCTGCACCGGCTGGAGCAGCGCCTCAGCAAGGCGATGCCGCTGGGCGAGGCCCTGTCGGCGCCGTCCGCGGTGGACGAGGCCCGCCGGATGGGGCTGACGGACGCGCTGTGCGACGCGGTGGGCGTGCCGGCCGTGGGCGAGGCCATGGAGAACGTCTACGCGGAGCGGTCGAACCAGTGGGTCGGCTGGCCGTACCCGCGGTGGATCTCGAAGTTCCGCTCGAACCCCCTGAAGAGCCTGCGCCTGCAGGACGTGGGGGAGGAGATCCGCGGCATCACGACCGGCGTGAGCGCACAGTCGGCCGAAGTCGCCAACGCCGTGCAAGCTCTCGCCGACGGGCTGTCCGTGGGGATGCACCCGGTGTGGCGGACCACGGTGCACCAGGCGGCCAGATCCCGCTCGGGACAGCTCCCGAAGGCGCTGACAGAGGACCTCACAGAGGTGGCGCCGCAGCTCGACCGGGTGCCCGCGTGGTGGCGGGTGCTCAATGTGTGGCAGTACGTCCTGGTGGTGGCGTTCGTGGCGGGACTGGCCTGGCTGGCGGCCGGCCTGCTGATGCCCGGGCAGTTGCCTCCGGCGCTGGAGGTGCTGGGCGACACCGCGACGCTGCCGTGGGTGGGGCTCATGATGGCGTCGGTGCTGGGGCTGGGAGCGCTGTCGGGCATCGCGTCCCGCAACTTCGTCGAGCTGGGGGCCTCTCGGGAGCGGGAGCGGCTGGAGCGCGAGATGAGGCGCCGGGTGGCCGCTGTGTCGGCGACGATGGTGGTGGAGCCGGTGGAGCGGGAACTGGTCCGCCACCACGCCTTCTACACGGCCCTGAGGGACCTGTCCTCCTGACGACACCCCGGCTGCCGCGGGTGCGGCGGCCGGTGATGTCGTCGGGGCCGCCGCCACTTTAGGGCCCTCCCTCGACACACCCTTACCAGCCTCCGCCCGCAACCTTCGCCACGGCGGGGACTCCACCTTCGGACCTTCGCTCCGGTGAACGACCCCTTCCCGGGCTTCGCTACAGCGGGGGCCGCACCTCCGGTCTCGGCCACGGCAGGTGGCGGACTATCCCCAGCCCCGGTCGCCACAGACGCCTCCATCCACAGAACCGCGTTCCAGAGCCCGTGAGCAACCCCTTCCCCGGCACCCTTTTCCCAGATCGCGGGCAGCCGGCCCGCCGCATGGGAGGCACGGGATGAACGACATTTACATCACGCTCACCGGTAACGTCGCGGCAGAGCCGAGGCAGTACAGCTTCGAGGACGGCAGCAAGGTCACCTCGCTGAAGGTGTTCTCCTCACACCGCTACTTCGACAAGAAGACGGGCCAGTGGGTGGACGGCGACCGGATGTGCTTCACGGTCCGCTGCTGGCGCGCGTTGGGAGACAACGTCGCCGGCTCCATCCGGGCAGGACACCCTGTGGTGATCTCAGGCAAGCTGCGCATCCGCGAGTTCGGCCCGGAGGGTGATCGCCGTTTCGTGCCCGAGATAGAGGCCAGCGCCGTGGGGCACGACCTGCGCTGGGGCACTGGTGTCTTCACCAAGCCCGACCGTTCCGGAACCACGTCGATGAGCAAGGAGATGCGCGACCGCCTGGACGAGGAGACCCGAGACTGGGCCATGGGCAGCACCCGCAGCTTCCGAAGCCTCACCCGCTCAGGACCCACCACGGAGGCCAACCCCTTCCACGCCCTGGAAAACGACCGCTCCCTGGGGACGGACTACGACGCCGTACGCACTCTGGCAGCGGAAGGCGACACCCCACCCTCGCTGAGAGCAGAGGACACCACCGTGCGCTCCCTGAGCGGGGCGGACACCACCGTGGGCTCTCCGAGCGAGGGCGGCACCATGGGCTCCCTGAGCGACGAGGGAGCCGTGGGCTCCCTGAGCGAGGAGGGCAGCTCGGCACGTTCTTCGGAGGAAGAGGACGGCACCACGCGCCCCGTGGGGGAGGACCTGCGAAGCCTGGGAGCGGACGGCGGCGTAGTGCGCATCCTGGGCGCCGAGGCTGACGAGACGACGCTCATGGTGGACGGCGATGGAGATGGCGACGCCGAGCGACTGACGCTGGAGGAGCGAGTAGCGGCATAGGCGCACGTGCAGGGGGCACCGACCGCCCGACCGGTGCCCCCACACATCCGGCCCCGACGTCCTATCGCTTCCACATGCCAACGGCCTGGCGGTCTGGTGCCTCGACGGCCCAGCAGCTCCACAGCTCAGCGGTCCGGCGGCGCGACGGTCTGGCGATCCGGTCGCTCGGCGGCTCCAGAGCCCGGTGGTCTGGTGGCTTAGCGGTCCGATGGCTCGGCGGCCTGGTGGGGCTCGATGGTCCGGTGGCTCGGCGGCTCCACAATCCGGTGGTCCGGTGGTTCGGCAGGCCAACGCCGAGTCCGGCACCGTTGGCCGTGAGCGCGGGCAAGCGGTGACAAGGAGGGAGTCCGGACCAGGCGGAGGCACGCTGGCGGAAGCAGCGCAGGGGCGGAAACGTAGAGAGGTTGAGATGGAGGGGGGAGGAGGGGGCACCGGCCGTGGTTCCCGTTGACTGACACCCCCGAGGGGCGGCCGATGGTGTTGTCCACGGCAGATGGCTAGAGCATCTGTCAGGTCCAGATCACGCCCCGCACCATGGTTGCTCCTTTCCGGCACGGCTGTCCATCACGGCCTGCCCTTGGCGGGAGCAGGTGTGCGTAGTCATTGCCAACGTATCCGTTCCCATCGCACATCGCACACTCCGCAATTATTGTGTTACACATCGTTAGTCAGGGAGGAGACGAGAATGGCGGCGACCAGTCACGCCTCGGTCAGGTCTGGCGACGGTGTGTCAACTCTGGCCGGTCGCTGGCCGTTGCTGGGCCAACGCCGCCCGCTCGTGGTCTACCTGTGCGCGATTGTCGCCCTGGACTTGGCCGCAATCATGGTGTGCGCCGTGACCACCGTCTTCCAGTGGCATGATTTGCTCACATTTGGCGCTCTCATGGCGTGCGGCGCGGTCTGCATCGAGGCCACCAGGAGGCTGGGGATGCCCGCCGGGGTCTCGCGGGACCTGTTGTCGGCCTGGTGGCTGCCGGTGGCGCTGCTTCTGCCGCCGCTTTACGCCATCTTCGCGCCGATCGTGCTGCAGGTCCTACTGCAGGTACGGGTGCGGGCGACCGTTCTCTACCGCCGGGTGTTCACCTCGGCCGCCATTGGGCTGGCCGGATGTACGGCCTCCGTCGCGTTCCACTGGTTCGTCGATGACCCGTGGGTGCTGCCGCAGGGGAGCGGCCCGCCGATCCTTTACGCGGTGGCGGCGGCCGTGCTGTTCTCCCTGCTCAACATCGCCCTCATCGCGATCGCCGCCCACACCGCCGACCCCGACATCGCGTGGCGGGAGGTCCTGTGGGACCGGGAGAGCATGACTCTGGACATCGTCGAGCTCTGCCTGGGCGTCACGGTCGCGATTTGCTGCGGCCTCAACCTGGCCCTGCTGATCCTGACGCTGCCGCCGGTGGTGCTGCTGCAGCGCAGCCTTCTCCATGCTCAGCTCCAGGCCGCCGCCCGTACCGATGCCAAGACGGGGCTGCTGAACGCCGCCGCGTGGCAGCGCGAGGCCGACACCGAGATCGTCCGGGCCCGCAGGACGGGCGACAGCCTGGCGGTCCTGATCATCGACATCGACCACTTCAAACGGGTCAACGACGCCTACGGTCACCTGGTCGGCGACCAGGTGCTGGTGGCCGTGGCATCCACGTTGCGCGGCCAGCTACGGGACTATGACGTGGTGGGGCGGTTCGGGGGCGAGGAGTTCGTGGTCCTGCTGCCCGGCGCCGACAGCCTCGAGGCCCGCCAGGTCGCCGAACGCCTCCGCACCCGCGTCGGCCACATGGCGATGCCCGTCGACGACACCCTTATCGGGGTGACCATCTCGGTCGGAGTGGCTTTGATGAGCGTCCACGGAGACGACCTGATCGACCTGCTGGCCGCTGCCGACCTGGCGCTTTACCGGGCGAAGGAGCTCGGACGAGACCGCGTCTGCATCCCCGCCGTCCAACCACCGCCCCCAAGCTCCCTCCCCAACGACCCCATCTCCTGACCTTTCCCCAAGGACGGCCGCTTCCCGTCTCCGTCCCCAGGGGCGCCGGACCTCGACTCCGTCCCCAGGGCGCTGACTGCCGACTCGGTCCCAAGGGGTGGAGCCTCTCGACTCCGCCCCGAGGGCCGTCGGCTCCCGACTCCGGCGGCCAAGACACGGGCTACCGTCTCCGCTCCTAGAGGTGCCGACGCCGATTCCCTCCCCAGGGGTGCCGACTCTCGACTGCGCCCCGAGGGCATCGGCTGCCGACTTCGGTGGCCAGGACACCGACTACTGTCTCCGCCCCACGGGCGCCGCCTCCCGACTCAGCCCACAAGGACGCTGGCCCCCGACTCCGCTCGCCAAGCGCACTGACTCCTGACTCGGCCCTTGGGACGCCGACTCCCGACTCCATCCCCAAGGGCGCTGACTCCTGACTGCCACTCCTGGCTTCAGAGGGGACCACTGCCTCGGATTGGGGTGCTGTCCTGCGCTTATGTCCGACGACGGGAGGCCGATTCCGCACCGATGTTCCCTGCTCGGGACGTCGTGCTGAGCGAGAGCCTCTCTGGAAGGTGGTGTCGTGACGGGCAAGTGCTCTCCACCCGTCGTCGGCGGAGCTCGTGCCCGGTCGTGGGGCCGTCGCTCATAGGGCCGTGCTACATGGGACCGTCGCGATCGGCGGCGCCTCATCTTTGAGGTTGTAGCGGGAGGAGCGGCGGAAGCCCAGGTTCGGAGCCCCTAAGCTAGAGGGCATGCCGGAGTACATCTACACGCTGCAGCGCGTGCGCAAGGCGCACGGCGACAAGGTTGTCCTTGACGACGTCACGCTGTCGTTCCTGCCCGGAGCCAAGATCGGTGTCCTCGGGCCGAACGGCACCGGGAAGTCGACGCTGCTCCGGATGATGGCCGGCCTGGAGCAGCCGTCCAACGGGGATGCCAAGCTCATGCCGGGCTTCACGGTGGGCATGCTCCAGCAGGAGCCGCCGCTCAACGAGGAGAAGACCGTCCTCGGCAACGTGCAGGAGGGCGTCGCCGAGACGATGGCGATGCTCCAGCGCTACAACGAGATCGCCGAGCAGATGGCCACCGACTACAGCGACGAGCTGCTGGAAGAGATGGGCAAGCTGCAGGACCAGCTCGAGCACCGCAACGCTTGGGACCTCGACAGCCAGCTCGAGCAGGCCATGGACGCGCTGCGCTGCCCGCCGCCCGACGCCGAGGTGACGAAGCTGTCCGGTGGTGAGCGTCGCCGGGTCGCGCTGTGCAAGCTCCTCCTTGAGGCCCCCGACCTGCTGCTGCTCGACGAGCCCACCAACCACCTCGACGCCGAGAGCGTGCAGTGGCTGGAGCAGCACCTGGAGAAGTACGCCGGCACGGTGCTGGCCGTCACCCACGACCGCTACTTCCTCGACAACGTCGCGGGCTGGATCCTTGAGCTCGACCGCGGCCGCGCGTACGCGTACGAGGGCAATTACTCCACTTACCTGGAGGCCAAGGCGCAGCGTCTCAAGGTCGAGGGCCAGAAGGACGTCAAGCGGAAGAAGCGCCTGGAAGACGAGCTCGAGTGGGTCCGGTCCAACCCGAAGGCCCGCCAGACCAAGAGCAAGGCCCGGCTCCAGCGGTACGAGGAGATGGCCGCGGAGGCGGACAAGTTCCGCAAGCTGGACTTCGACGAGATCCAGATCCCGCCGGGCCCGCGCCTGGGCACCACGGTGATCAAGTCCGACAGCCTGACCAAGGGGTTCGGCGACCGGTTGCTGATGGAGGACCTGACGTTCGACCTGCCGCGGAACGGCATCGTCGGCATCATCGGCCCCAACGGCGTCGGCAAGACCACGCTGTTCCGCATGATCACCGGTAGCGAGACGCCCGACACCGGCTCGGTCACGGTCGGCGACACAGTCAAGATCTCGTACGCCGACCAGAGCCGCGGCGGCATCGACCCGAACAAGAACGTCTGGGAGGTCGTCTCCGACGGGCTCGACCACATCAAGGTCGGCAACGTGGAGATGCCGTCGAGGGCGTACATCGCGGCGTTCGGGTTCAAGGGGCCCGACCAGCAGAAGAAGGCGGGGGTCCTCTCGGGCGGCGAGCGCAACCGGCTCAACCTGGCGCTCACCCTCAAGCAGGGCGGCAACGTGCTGCTGCTCGACGAGCCCACCAACGACCTCGACACGGAGACGCTGTCGTCGCTGGAGAACGCCCTGCTCGACTTCCCGGGTTGCGCGGTGATCACCTCGCACGACCGGTGGTTCCTCGACCGCATCGCCACGCACATCCTGGCGTGGGAGGAAGGGTCGAACTGGTTCTGGTTCGAGGGCAACTTCGCCGACTACGAGAAGAACAAGATCGAGCGTCTCGGCGCCGACGCCGCCCGTCCCCACCGCGTCACGTACCGGAAGCTCCACCGCGACTGACCCGGATCGCGGTATCTCCGGTCCCGCGTGCATCACGCGGGACCGATGATCACCATGGCGCGGAAGCCCATGATGTGGTTTCTCGTGGCGTCTGTGGTCCGTGTGTCGGTGACCGTGGTATGGACCGCGTGATCTGGGTGCCTCGTGACGTGGGTGACCTGTGGTGTCAGCGGATTGCGGTGTCAGCGATCCGTAGTGTCGGCCATCTCCGTGTCTGGTCGTCGAGCGTGGACTAGGAGAAGGAACGGGAGCCGGGCCACCAAGACGCCGGTTGGGAGGGCCATCCCGACATTGCCGAAGCGCTTCCGGAAGTGCTGCCCGGTTGGCAAGCCCGTGACAGGCAGGCTACGCCGGCCGGGCTGCGCAAGCCGCGATGGCTGCCAGGCTCGCCGGATGTCGTCGGACGGTGCCGGGTCTTGACGGGTGTCGACGGTGTTGACGGGTGTCGCCAGATACAGCCTGATGCCAAGGTGGATGCCTCTTATGCCAAGGCTGATGCCGTAGGTTCCGGTGTGGCGTGAACGCGTCATGGCAACATCGCGCCCACTCGACGATCTTGACGCAGGTGTGTAAAGTGCCGGATTTTCTTGCTTCGGGATCTTTGATTCCCGCTGCGGGCGCCCGCCCGGCGGCACCCCCTCGTACGTGGGAGCACACCCTTGCGCACCTGGTTAGGCGATCCGGCACGACCACGGCCCGGACGGGCTCGCGGCGGTCGCGTGATCCTCCTCCTCACCCTGCTCGGCACCTTACTCACCGGACTCACCCTCAACCCTCACGCAGCGCTCGCCACCACGGCGACCCAGACCCAGACCCCGACCCCGACGCCTACCTCGACAGCCGCAGAGGAGCGGGTGCAGCCCCTGTGCGAGGCGCCTGCCGAGGGTAGGTACAGCTGCTTCGCCCTGCGTCACGCCCGCCCGGCCGACGACAAGCAGGCCGACACCCCCATGGCCGCGGGCGACACGCCGGACGGCTATGGCCCGGCCGACCTCATCGACGCCTACGAGATCCCCGCCGACGGCGGCGCCGGCCAGACCATCGCGGTCGTCGCCGCGTTCGACGCCCCCACGGCCGAAAAGGATCTCGCCACTTACCGCGAGAAGTACGGCCTGCCGCCGTGCACCACCGCGAATGGCTGCTTCCGCAAGGTGGACCAGCGCGGCGGCACCGACTACCCGGTGGCCGACGCGGGCTGGGCCGGTGAGATCGCGCTCGACCTCGACATGGTCTCCGCGATCGCCCCCCGTGCGAACCTCCTGCTGGTCGAGGCCGACTCCAACTACCCGGACGACCTCGGCGCCGCGGTGGACCAGGCGGTCGCCATGGGCGCCAAGTTCGTCAACAACTCCTACGGCACCGGCCGGGAGTACCCGGACCAAGGCACCCTGGACGTGCACTACAACCACCCGGGCGTGGCCATCGTGGCCGCCTCCGGCGACTGGGGGTACGGCGTGTCGTACCCGGCCGCCTCGACGTATGTGACCTCCGTGGGCGGCACGACGCTGACGCGCGACTCCAGCGAGCGCGGCTGGTCGGAGACCGTGTGGAACTCCTCGTGGGTGAGCCAGGGAACCGGGACGACGGTCTGGGGCGCGACGGGCTCGGGCTGCTCGAAGTACGCGCTCAAGCCCGCCTTCCAGACCGACGCCGGCTGCCAGGGCCGTACCGTCGCCGACGTCTCGGCGGTTGCCGACCCGGTCACCGGCGTGGCGGTCTACAACAGCTACTCCGACGAGGGCTGGTCGGTCTACGGCGGCACGAGCGCGGCCTCCCCCATCGTCACCGCCATCTACGCGGTAGCCGGCACGCCGGTGCAGGACACCGACGCCAACTCCTACCCGTACGCCAACACCGCCGCCCTGTATGACGTCACGAAGGGCGACGACGCGAGCTGCCCGGCGGGCCTGTGCCAGTTCGGCACCGTGCCGCAGTGCGACCCGGCGTACCTGTGCGTGGCCCAGACCGGCTACGACGGCCCGACCGGCATCGGCACGCCGAAAGGCACCGCCGCCTTCCGCGCGGGCCCGCACGGCACGGTCACCGGCAAGGTCACCGACGCCACCACCAAGGCCGCGATCCCCGGGGCGCTGGTGACGCTGGGCCAGTACACGGCCACGACCGACGCGGGCGGCGTCTACAAGATGACCGTCCCGGCCGGTACGTACGAGGGCACGGTGGCCGCGTACGCCTATGCCCAGGGCGCGATCGCCCAGATCACCCTGAGCGACGGCGAGAGCCTCACGCGCGACGTGGCCCTCACCGCGCTGCCCGCGCAGACCGTCTCCGGCACGGTCACGGACGGCGGCGGCCACGGCTGGCCGCTGTACGCCAAGATCGAGATCGAGGGCGTGCCCGGCGGCCCGGTCTTCACCGACCCGGCGACCGGCGAGTACAGCGTCAAGCTGCCGCTGGGCAAGACGTACGAGCTCACCGTCACCGCCGCCTACCAGGGTTACCTCCCCAAGACGGAGACGGTCGAGCTGGGTTCGCAGGCGGTGAGGCGGGATGTGGCTCTGCCCCCGGACGCGGACAAGGCCGACGCGCCCGGCTACTCGCTGACCTACCACGGCGGCGGCGTCCAGGAGTTCGACTCCCGCGAGGCCCCCGAGGGCTGGACGGTCAAGAACAACACCGACAAGGGCGGCTGGCAGTTCGACGACCCGCTCGGGCACGGCAACCAGACCGGCGGTGGCGGCGGATTCGCCATCGTGGACGACTTCGCCCTGGGCTGGGCGGAGGTGGACACCGAGCTGCGCAGCCCTTCCTTCGACCTGTCGCAGGAGAAGGAGCCGGTCGTCGAGTTCGACACCCATTTCCCGCGCATCCAGCAGCTGTACATGCCGCAGGCCGACCTGGACGTCAGCGTGGACGGCGGCGAGACCTGGACCACGCTGTGGCGTTCGCCCCGGGAACAGCCCGGGCCCGCCCACGTGTCAGTCCCGATCGGGGCGCTGGCCGCGGGCAAGAGCGACGTGCGGGTGCGCTTTCACTATGTGGGCCACCTGGGCAACATCTGGCAGGTCGACAAGGTGGCCGTCGGCACCCGCGTGTTCAAGGCGGAGCCGGGCGGGCTGCTGGCGGGCCGGGTGACCGACGCCAGCACCGACGACGGCGTGGTCGGCGCGACCGTGACGACCGGCGGGAACCGTGCCATCAGCGTGGCCACGCCGGAGGACCAGGCTATCGGCGACGGGGTGTACTGGCTGTTCTCCCCGGAGACGGGCCGGCAGGCGGTCACCGCGGAGAAGGCGGCGTTCGGCTACCCGGCCCAGACCCGGAAGCTGAACGTCGTCTCGGGCGCCGTCACGCGGGCCGATTTCAAGCTCGGCACCGGCCGGCTCACCGCCGCCCCCGCCGCGCTCTCGGCCGACGTGACCTGGGGCGAGCAGGACCGGCTCACCTTCACGGTGCGCAACACCGGCACCACCACGACCGCCTTCGAACTGGGTGAGCGCCCGGGACCGGTCAAGACCGGGGACGGCGCCGCCGTCAGCAGGGTCCAGGTGCCGCCCGCGGACCTGGGCAGGACCGGCGGCACCTACAAGGGCAGAGGCGGCACGCCGCCGCAGCCGGGCACCGCCTGGCAGCCGGTGGCCGAACTGCCCGAGGTGAGCACCGGCATGATCGCCGCCACGCACGACGGCAAGCTCTACGCCGGGCTCGGCTCCACCGGGCAGGGGACGCTGTTCTCCAACACGTTCTCCTCCTACGACCCGGAGACCGGCGCCTGGACGAAGCTGACCAGCCCGTGGTACCGGCGCTGGAGCCCGGCCGCCGGCTTCATCGGCGATCGGCTCTACGTCACCTCCGGCCGCGACTCCACCGGCGCCACCGTGGCGGCCACCGAGGCCTACGACCCAGGGACCGGCACGTGGAAGGAGCTCGCGCCCAACCCGTCCCCGTTCGGCTCGTCCGGGTACGCCACGCTCGACGGCAGGCTGTACGTGGTCGGCGGCTGCTACATGGTGGGCATGGGCGCGGAGAACTGCGCGAACAAGGAGGTGATGGTGTACGACCCGGCGGCCGACAAGTGGTCCAAGGCGGCGTCGTACCCGGTGGGCATCTCCCGGCTGGCCTGCGGCGGGATCGACGGCAGGCTGTACTGCGCGGGCGGCATGAACGGGGGCGGCACCTCGGCCGACGCCTACGCCTACGACCCCAAGGCCAACGCCTGGTCGCCGATCGCGGATCTGCCGCTGGACCTGGCGGGATCGGCGTACGCGGTGGCCAACGGCAAGTTGCTGATCTCGACCGGCTTCAGCTACGGGATCGGGGCCGTCACCAACGAGGGCTTCGCCTACGACCCGGCGGCGAACTCCTGGAGCCCGCTGCCCAACGCCGACGCCGCGATGGTCGGCGCAGCCGGGGCCACCGGCTTCTACCTGGTGGGTGGCACGGATGCGGCGACGGGGCTGCCGGTCGGCACGGTACGGCGGCTGCCCGGCTACGACCAGCCGCACGCCGACGTGCCGTGGCTGTCGGCTCGGGCGGCCAGGACGGAGCTGCGGCCGGGGCAGAGCACCACGGTGACCGTGACGCTCGACGCGGACCGGCGTACGACGAGTATGCTCAGCGAGTACACGGCGGCGGTGACGCTGCTGACCGACTCCCCTCACCAGATCGAGCCCGTGCCGGTGACGATGAAGGTGCGGCCGCCCAAGTCATGGGGCCGCCTCACCGGGACTGTGAGCGGTCCTGACGGGCCGCTTGCCGGGGCGTCGGTACGGCTGGAGTACGCGCGCGGCAAGCAGACCGTGGTGACCGGGGCGGACGGCCGGTACGACGTCTGGCTGGAGCGCGGCGCCGGGCCGGTGCGGATCACGGTGACCATGGCGGGCTACGGCACGGCCACCGGGACGGTCGGGGTCAGCGGCGGCGACACCGTGGTCAAGGACTTCACCCTGAGTCCGTAAGAACCCCTAGGACGGGTCCCACCACCCGCGGCGAGCCGCCAGCACACCTGCCTGGAACCGGCTCGTCGCGGACAGCCGGGCCATCAGTGCCTGGATCCGCCGCTGCACGGTCCGGTAGCCGATGCCGAGCTGCCGGGCGATCGCCTCGTCCGACAGCCCGTGCGCGAGCAGGGATACGATCCGCCGCTCGACCTCGCTGAGTGGCGGGTCACCGCCGCGCACCTCCTCGGCCACCGCCGCGAACGGCTGCGCCTGCGCCCACAACATCTCGAACAGCGTGGACAGAGCGTCCAGCAGGGAGGAGGGATGCACCAGGATGCAGGAGTCGAGCACCCTGGGCGTGGCACGCAGCGGGATCAGCGCGAGGTCGTCGTCGGAGAGGATCATCTTCATCGGCACGTTCGGGAAGATCCGCACCTCTTCACCGGCGGCCACGCCGCGCTCGATCTTCTCGGCCTGTCCGTCCACCCGCAGCATGCCGCGTTCGTGGATGAAGCGCCGCCGGACGCCGCGGTCGGTGACATTCGCGGTGGAGGAGATCTCGGCGCCCTCGGCCGCCTGCGCGTACGGCGGGGCGTCGATGCCCCGGATGACGTCCTTGGCCCGCCGCAGGAGCTGCTGGCCACACCGGGCCACGGCATCGGGCCCCGAGATCACCTCGATCAGCTCGGCGGCGTCCCGGCCGGAGCGTTCCCTGCGGTGCCGCTCGCCCAGGTGCTGGGCCAGTGCGCGGACGCGTTCGATGTCGCGTTCGCGGGCCAGCAGCAGCACCTCGATGGCGGGCTCCGGCGGCAGGGCGGCGTACCGTACGGGCTGGCCGGGCACGCGGCTGATCAGCCCGCGGTCCTCCAGCCGCTGTAACACCTTGCCGAGGACATCCGGCTCGACGGTGGTCATCCCGGCCAGCTCGTTCTCCGTGAGCGGGCCACCTCCCACCAGCGCCAGGTACGCTTCCTCGCCCCAGTGATCGACTCCCAGCACCTCGAGCACGATGACTCCTCGCTCCCCGCCCGGCTCCGGGGAGATGCTAGAGGAGTCACATGACCCGCCTGTTAAGGCATCCCGGCAGCGCCCGCCAGGTGGCCTCCGAGGCGGCCGGCACGTCGCCGGCCGCGCCCGGGTCGGGGATGATCTCCGTGCTGCCGTTCTTCCGGGTCGGCACCAGCTACGCGGACGGCTCGGTCACCCTTCGGCCTCGCCGAGGGCGACTGGGACGGGCGTGCGGGTGGGGCGCCGCCAGGGCCCGTTGAACAGCACGATCGCGGGGATGAACAGCACGAGACAGCCCAGCGCCACGAACAGCCACGTCTGCCAGTTCGTCGCCTCCACCACGTGCGGGATCACCAGGAGCCCGACCACCGCGATGGCCTTGGAGAGGAACCCGAACAGCCCCCACGCGGTGCCCTGCAGCCGCGGGTCGGCGTCCTCCGCGTCCTCGGAGTAGTTGGCCATCCAGGGCGCGTACGCCACCCCGAGCGAGCCGCCGAGCAGCGCGCCGACCACCATGAGCGTGCCGGTGGAGACGTCTTCCTGGCCGAGGGAGACGGCGAGGTAGGCGGTGACGAGGACGGCGGCGATCGTTCCGCCGAGGGAGAACGGCTTGCGCAGCTGGGTCCGGTCGGACAGGCGGCCTGTTACGATCAGCGTGATCAGATTGAGACTCCAGAACGCCGCCATGATCGTGGATGCCTGAGCACTGCTGATTCCAAGCGCGCCGACCAGCATCGTCTGCCCGAAGAGCGACAGCGTGATGTAGAGCACCAGCCACAGCGAGATGCCGATGACGTGCGCCCAGATGTTCCGCCTGGCGAAGAGTGAGCGCATGCGCGCGGGCTTGGTGAGGTCCACGACCTGAGCGGCGTCCCGCTCGGTGTGCTGGATCCTGGCCCGCAGCTCGGGAGACAGGTCCGCGATGTTGAACGCGATGACCGCCGAAATGACGAGCGAGAAGCAGCCCATGATGACGAACTGCGAGCGCCACGAGTCGTTGAAGATCGGCAGGGTCAAGCCCGCGATGGCCGCGGCCAGGAAGTTCGCGCCGACGGGGCCCCAGGTCCAGAAGCCGAAGGCCTGAGCCCGCCCGAGGCGCGGTGAGAAGTCGCGGATCAGCGGCGCGGTGCTGGCCATGGCCACACCGTCCACGAAGGCGAGCACGATCCTCGCGATCAGCAGGTCGCGCGGGCTCTGCACGAGCGTCATGGCGAAGCAGCACACGGCCGTCAGGGCCATGAGCGGGATGAGCAGCCGCACCCGGCCGATCCGGTCGGTGAGCCTGCCGCCCAGGATGGAGGCGATCGCCCCGGCCACTGCCGCGGTGCCCGACACGGCGCCGTACGTGGCCAGCGACATGTTGAGATCTTTGAGCAGGAGGGGCACGACTGGTGCGATCTGGCCTTCGTAGGAGCCAATGAGAATGGCCAGCACGGCCATCGTGAGGATCTTCATGCGTCGGGCGCCGGTGGGGTATTCGTCGAGCTCGCGGACGTAGGACAGCCTCATGGCTAGCCTTTCTGTGGGCTGGATCCCCCGTCAATGGTTCTAGAAGTAAGCTCTAGAATTCATTTCTGTGATGCTGCCCCTCACTGAGCCCGGCGTCAAGAGTGAGCCCGCGGCCAGTGGCTAGAATGAAATTCTAGGATCATCCTTGAGTAAGGAGTGGCGTGTTGGACCTCGAACTCGACGGCCTCGAAGTCTCCTTCGACCACACGGCCGTGGCCGCTCCCCGGATCAGGGACCTGCTGCCGATCTACCGCGACCTGCTCGGCGGCCGGCACCTGGGCGGTGGTGGCGACAACCGGGTCGCCGGTTATCGCACGTTGCAGCTCACATATCCCAACGGCGGCAAGGTCGAGCTCATGGAGCCACTGGCCGGATCGACGTTCTTCGACAGCTTCTTCGAGCTCACCAGGGGCCGGGGCGGCGTCCACCACCTGAACTTCCACGTTGACGACCTGTCGGCGGCCGTCACCATGCTGACCGCCCGCGGCTACCGCCTCCACGGCCTCAATCAGGTGGATCCCCGCTGGCGGGAGGTGTTCCTGCACCCGAAGGAGGCCCACGGCGTCCTGATCCAGCTCGCCCAGCCGGGGCCCCGCGGGCCCGGCGAGACCCGCCCGGCCCTGGAGGAGGTGCTGGCCGGCCTGGGGAGAAACGGCAACGGCATACCTAGCCCTTGAGCCCTTCCCGCCGTGCGCTGGGCTCGAGAGTGTTAGCTCACGCCTCGGGCGCGGCACTTGCCGGGGCGGGGCGGTGCAGCTAGCACGGGCATCCTCGGCGGTCGCTGATTGATTGGTTGACCGTGTGGCGGGGATGGCACGCGATGGAGCGCCTTTCCCTCGAAAGGCACAGGCAAGAGGAGGGGGTCGCGATGGCGAGGTTCATGGACGTGCACAGCGGGTTCGTGGGCGTCACGGAGGAGCAGCTGCGTGAGGCGCATGAGCGTGACCTGGCGATGGAGGACGCCGAGGGCGTGCATTTCGAGCACGCCTGGATGGACCCCGAGTCCGGCAAGGTGTTCTGCCTGTCGTCCGGCCCGTCCAAGGAGGCGGTGCTGCGCGTGCACGAGCAGGCCGGGCATCCCACGGCGGAGATCTACGAACTGCCGGTCGAGGTGGGGTAGCCGGACACGGATCGAATGGGCGGCCATCGGTCGCCCGTTCTTGCTGTCCGTCAAATGGTCTTGTCCTGAGTTTGTAGTACTTTTATGGGACTTGTCGGCCCTGCATGCCCATGTTCACGCTTACCGGCATGCCGCCACGTTCACAGCCCTCAGGGGAACACGACGTGATTCGCATCGCGGTGATCGACGACCACGAGCTCATCCGCCATGGCCTGGAATACCTGCTCCACCGGTTCGACGACCTCAAAGTCGTGCTCCAGGGCGCGGGGATCGGTGACCTGCGCGGCTCCGACCTTGATCACGACGTGCTGATCCTCGACCTGTACCTGTCCACCGGCGAGCCCTGCGTGGCCGAGATCAGGGAGCTGTCGGCGATCACCAGGGTGCTGGTCGTCTCGGCCTCCGGCCGTCCCGCCGACGTGCTCGCCGCCATCCGGTCGGGCGCCAACGGGTACGTCACCAAGGACGCCCCGGCCGAGCTCATCGTGAACGCCGTCCGTACCGTCGCCTCCGGCGGCTTCTACCTGTCGGCGGGGCTGGCCGACATCCTGCAGAACGAGCTCGACTCCCCGGCCTCCGAGGTCGGCCCGCCGCGCCTGTCGGCCAGGGAGGAGGAGACGCTCGCTTACATCGCCCAGGGCTTCACCCACGCCCAGATCGCCCGCCGGATGGACATCAGCAAGGCCACCGTGGACACCTACGTCGAGCGGATCAGGACCAAGCTCCAGATCGGCAACAAGGCCCAGCTCACCCGCGCGGCCCTGGACCGCCTCGAACGCCGCCATCAGCCATGACCGGACAGGTCCCGATGGGCGAGGACGGGCGGTCCGGAGGAGACGGAGGCGGGCGGTCCCCGGCCGGGCCGTTGGGGACCGGTGGGGATGAGTGGTCTGGGGCAGGCCAGGACGAGCGGTCGAGGTCTGGGCAGACCAGCGTGGGTGGGGTGGAGCAGTCCGCGGTCAGCAGGATCGAGCGTACGCGCGCCGTCACGATGATCGCTGTCCGGCTGGGCGCGCTGGTCCTGTGCGGGTCGCTCGAGCTGATCGACGACCCGCGCTGGGCTGGGGTCTGGCCGCTGCCCATCGTGGTGGTACTTCTGCTGCTGAGCAGCTTGGTGATCTGCGTGCTGTCCGGCGTGCGCAAGGTGCTCCCGTCCCGTGCGCTGCTGGTCATCGACTACGCGATCGTCGTCGTGGCGTGCCCGGTCATTCCGTGGTGTGCCCGGGAGCTGGGGGCCGACCGCTGGCCGGCCAGCGTGCTGCCGTACGTGCTGCTCGTCGCGGTGATGGTCGGCATTTCTTTCCGCACGATCCCGGTGGTGGCCGCCTGGACCGCCGCGCTGGGTGGTGCGTTCCTGCTCGGCGACATCCTGGGCACGGACGAGCCCTGGTGGACGGCCCTGCCGCACGTGGCGGGCATGTCGACGAACGCCGCCATGGCCTCCTACGTGGCCAGGGTCCTGACCCGCAACGCCCGGGACCTCGACCTCGCCAGGGCGGAGGAGGTGCTGCGTACCGCGCAGCTCTCGGAGGAGCGCGAGCGGGCCAGGACCGCGCGCGTCCTGCACGACCGGATCCTGCAGACGCTGGAGGCGCTGGTCAGGGACGGGTGGATCGCCGACGGGGGTGTGCGGGCGCAGGTCGCGGAGGAGTCGCAGTGGTTGCGTGCCTACCTGCGGGGCGACGACGGCGACCCGGAGGAGGACGTGCTGGCGGCCCTGGAAGCGGTGGTACGGCAGGCGGTCGGGCGTGGGCTGCACGTGGAGTTCAACGCCAGCCGATTACGGGCCTCCCCGGACCGGGACCGGATTCCGTGCGAGATCGCGGATGCGCTGGCCGGAGCGTTACGCGAGGCCCTGACGAACGTGGCCAAGCACGCGGGCGTCGGGCACGCCGTCGTGTGGGCGGAGAGCCGGGCGGGCGTGGTGACGTTGAGCGTGCTCGATCACGGGCGGGGGTTCGACATGGCGGAGCGGCCGCCGGGGCTGGGGATCTCGCGGTCGATCATCGAACGGGTGGCCTCCGTCGGTGGGGAGGCCGGCGTCGAGGCGGCGCCGGGGGAGGGCACCCACGTGTCGGTACGGATCCCGCTCAGCTGAGGCAGGCTACGCTCGCCAGGTCACCAGGGCGTCCAGGGCTTCGACGCGGGAACCCCTTGCCAGGAGCGGGTTGATCTCCAGGGACTCCAGGTCGTCGCCCAGCGCTTCCGCGAAGGCGGCGATCCGCGCCACGACCTCGGCTACCGCGTCCAGGTCCACGGGCTCGCCGCCCCTGGCGCCGTTCAGCAGCGCCGCGCCGCGCAGTTCGGAGAGCGCCGTACGTACCTCCCCGGCGTCCACCGGGAGCACCCTCAGCGCCGCGTCACGCAGCACCTCCACCCAGACCCCGCCCAGCCCGACGGCCAGCGTGAGCCCCCAGGCGGGGTCGCGCACGATGCCCACGAGCAACTCGACCCCACCGCTGCGCTGCGGCTGGACCAGGACCCCTGCCACCAGGTCAGGGTCCGGGGCCGCCGCCGCGGCGGTCAGCTCCCGGTACGCGTCCCGCACCGCCTCGGGCCCCGCCACCCCGAGCCGGACGCCGCCGATGTCGCTCTTGTGCCCGAGTCCTTCGGCGGCGAGCTTGAGCACCACCGGATACCCGAACCGATCGGCCGCCGCCACCGCCTCGGACTCCGCGTGCGCCAGGGCGGAGGGCACCACCGGCAGCCCGGCCGAGGCGAGGAGAGCGGCGGCACGATGCTCGGCCCACACGCGCTGTTCGGCCCCCTCACGTTGACCCGCGCCTCCCGCAACGGCACTCCCGGAAGGCGGCGGGGGAGCGGGACGGGTGGCCAGGGCGCGGGCGTGGGCCTCGGACCAGCGGACCGCCGCCCCGATGGCGTGCAGCCCGTGCTCTATCCCGCCCACCACGTACGGGAACCCCGTTTCCTCCTGCACCTGCCGCCCGAACTCCGTCACGTCCGTCAGCACGTTGCTCACCACCACGACAGGCACAGGGGAGGTGGCGATCCGCCGGGCGTTGGCCGAGTAGAGGGCGAAGACGGGCGCGGGATCGGGGGGTGCGACGCGAGGGAGCTCTGACAGCAGCATGATCAGGTCGATTCCCGGGTCGGCGGTCACCACCTCCAGCGCGCGGCCGAGCAGGGTGCGGTCGATGAGGACGTACCCGGTGACGTCGAGCGGGTTCTGCACGGTGCCGAAGGACGGCACGATCTCCGCCAGCCGCGCCACCGTCTCGGATGCGAACGCCGGCAGTTCCAGCCCTTCGTCCTCGGCCCGGTCCGCGATGATCTCCGAGGCCCCGCCCGAAGGGGTGACGACCCCGACGCGCCGCCCGGGCAGCGGCCCGCAGGAGGCGAGCAGCCCGGACGTGATGATGAGGTCTTCCAGCGAACGCACCCTGATCACGCCGAGCCCACGTAGCGCGGCGTCGATGACGTCGTCGTCGCCCACGAGCGCCCCTGTGTGCGCCTGCGCGGTGTGTGAGGCCAGCTTGCTGCGGCCGATCTTGAGCGCCACGATCGGCTTCCCCGCCACCAGCGCCCGCCGGGCCACCCGGGAGAACTCGGCCGGATTCCTGATGGTCTCGAGGAAGAGCGCGATGACCTTGGTCGCCGGATCGTCCACCAGGTGGTCGACCACGTCGGTGACGGTGACGACGCTCTCGTTGCCCATCGAGGTGAGCAGGCTGATGCCGACGTTGCGCGCCTGCGCGAACGCCAGGACCGAGCTGGCCAGCGCGCCGCTCTGCAGCACCACGCCGACGGCCCCGCGCAGCAGCGGCGGGGGGATGGGCAGCCCGTACGGGGTCACGGAGGAGGCGGCGTTGATGTACCCGTTGCCGTTCGGCCCAAGGATCGTAAGCTCATTTTCCGCAGCAAAAGCCGAAATTTCGGACTCCAGCCGCGCCCCCTCCTCCCCGGCCTCCCCGAACCCGGCCGTCAGGATCACGTAACACCGGATCCCCAGCTTCGCCCCTTCACGCAGCACCCCCAGCACGGCGGCCGTCGGCACCATGACGTACGCCAGATCGACCGGCGTGGGAATCTCCGTCAGGCTCCGGAAGGCAGGCGAGCCGTGCACGACGCCGCCACGCGGGTTGACCAGGTGGACGGGCCCGGAGAAGCCGTGCGTGCGCAGGTTGGCCAGCGTGCTGATCGACCATCCCGACTTGTCCGTGGCCCCGACCAGGGCGATCGAGCGCGGATTGAACAGTGCCCCGACCGACATGCGATCACTCCCCGATGAGCCCGAGCTTGGCGTGTCCCTTGATGAGGTTGCGTGCGATCGTGCGCCGCTGGATCTCGTCGGTGCCCTCGAAGATCCGCAGTAGCCGCAGCTCGCGGTACCACCGCTCGATCGGCAACTCCTTGGTGTACCCCATGCCGCCGTGGATCTGCAGCACCCGGTCCACCACCTGGTTCGCCATCACGGCACCGTTGAGCTTGGCGATCGAGGAGGCGTGCCGGGCGTCCATGCCTTCTTGCACGCGCCAGGCGGCGTACAACGTCAGCCACTTCGCCGCCTCGATCTCCACCTGGGAGTCGGCGATCATCCACTGGATGGCCTGGTACTCCGAGATCGTCTGCCCCATGGACTTGCGGATCTTGGCGTAGTCGACGGCCATCTGGAGCATGCGCTCGGCCGAGCCGATGGCCCGGGCGGGGATCATGTAGCGGCCCTGCCCGATCCACTGCATGGCCAGCTCGAAGCCCTTGCCCAGCTCGCCCAGGATGTTCTCTTCCGGTACCCGTACGTCCTCGAACACCAGCGACGCCGGTCCCCACTCGCCCATGGTCGGAATCGGCTCGGACCTCCAGCCCATGTCCCTGTCCACCAGGAAGCAGGTGACGCCGTGCTCCTCGGCCACGGCGAACACCATGACGAAGTCCGCCTCGCTCCCGTTCGTGATGAACGTCTTCTCGCCGTTGATGATCCACTCGCTGCCGTCGCGGGTGGCCTTGGTGCGGATGTTGCGGGCGTCGGACCCCGCGCCGGGCTCGGTGATCGCGAAGCAGGAACGGCGCTCGCCCTCGATGGTCGGGATCAGGTAGCGCCGCTTCTGCTCCTCCGTGCCCGCGTACAGGATGTTGTCGGCGCTGCCGCCGAACGAGAACGGTACGAAGGTCCTGCCCAGCTCCATGATGATGATCGCGGACATGACCGGGCCGAGGGCCGCGCCGCCGTACTCCTCGGGCGTGTTGATGCCCCAGAAGCCCGACTTCCTGGCCTTGGCCCGCAGGTCGCGCAGGGCCTCGGGGTCCAGCGCGGGACGGCCCTCGCGCTCGTTGCGCAGGACCTCGGGCTCCAGCGGCATGACCTCCTTCTCGACGAAGGACCGTACGGTGTCGCGGATCTGGCGTTCCTCGGAGCTGAGCGAGAAGTCCATCGACTCGCCTTTCTAGAATGAGTCTCTAGGAAAAGATTCCTAGCTTCAGTGCCGAACTGTCAAGAATCTGATTCTAGAATTTGCCGGGCTATAATCGGCGCGTGGCACGTAAGTCCTCGTGGGAGTGGAGCCGTACGGCCCAGACCCGCAAAAGCATGCTGCAGGCGGCTCGCGAGGTCTTCGGCGAGCACGGCTTCGCCGAGGCCAACGTCTCCGAGGTGGTCGCCCGCGCCGGGTCCAGCGTCGGGAGCCTCTACCACCACTTCGGCGGCAAGACCGAGCTGTTCCTGGCCCTGTACGAGGACCACCAGGCAGCGCACGAGGAGGCGTCGGCCTCCAGCGTGGCCAAGGCCAAGAAGGAGGGCGTGAGCGATCCCGTCGAGCTGCTGATCGCCGGGGCGCGCGCGTACCTCGCCGGGGCCTGGCAGCGGCGCGACCTGGTCAGGTTGTTCATCGAGGGGGATGGCCCGCCGGGGTTCGAGCTGATCCGCCGCACCCGTGGCCGGGAGTGGGTACGCCAGAACGCCGTGCTGCTGGGGGCCGGTGGGGACCCCCTCGACCGGTTCACCGTGGCGGTGCTGACGAGCATCATCGGGGAGGCGGCGCGAGAGGTCGCCACCTCCGATACGGAGGAGGACGCGCAGGAGGTCATCGAGGCGGCCATGACGCTGATCCGCCGCCTCGACCCCCTCAAGGTCCTGGAAGAGGACTGACCTCACTGACTGTCGCGCGCCCCCGGTCGAGCACGACTGTCCCGTCGTCCTTGGCCGTCCTGAACAGCACCTCCGCCCCGTCCACCCAGATCGACACGGTAAGCGACTCCCCAGGGAAGACCGGGCTGGTGAACCTCCCCGACATGGCCCGGAACCGGGCGGGATCCGACCCCGCCACCACGTGCAGCAGCGCCCGCCCCGTCACCCCGTACGTGCACAGCCCGTGCAGGATCGGCCGGTCGAACCCGGCCCTGGCCGCGAACTCGGGATCACTGTGCAAGGGGTTGTAATCGCCTGACAGCCGGTAGATCAGCGCCTGCTCCGGCCGCGTAGGGTACGTCACCTTGTGGTCGGGCGCCCGATCGGGAAGCGTCCACGGGTCGCGGGGCCCGCGATCCCCGCCGAAACCGCCCTCGCCCCTGATGAACACCGCGCTCCGCGAGGTGATCAGCGGCTCACCGGTACGCAGGTCCACGGCGGTGGCCGACGAGGTGACCAGCGCCCCTGAGCCCTTGTCGTAGATCCCCGTCACCTTGGAGGTCGTCCGTACGCTCCCGGCCGGCGGCAGCTCCCGGTGCAGTTCGAACGCCTGCTCCGCGTGGACCAGCATGGCCGGGTCGAAGTCGCCCAGCGGCCGCCTCGGAGCCTGCGCCGCCAGCACCGCGAACGTCGGCAGCACCCGCTGCCCCTTCTCCGTCGCGAACTCCAGCTCGGACGTCCCCGCCCCGACGCCGAGCGCGTACAGCATGGTGTCCTTGGCGGTCCACGTGCGCTCGTAGGCGGGACCCTCGACACCGACCAGGCCGTGGTCGAGTGCCATGTCAGTCCTCCCGTCCTGGGATGCGGCCGTTGGTCAGCGCGTTCGGCGCGGCCTTCTCGACCAGCGCGGGGATGACCGAGCCCAGCTCGGCCGGATCCCACCGCGAGCCCTTGTCGACGCCGGGACCCGCGTGCCAGCCCTCGGCCACGCTGATCACGCCCGCGCGCACGTTGAACACCCGCCCGGTGATCCCCCGGGCCTCCGTGCTGGCCAGCCAGACCACGAGCGGTGCGATGTCGTCGGGGTCGGCGCCGGTCGCGCCGGCAGGCATCAAGCCGGAGGTCATCCGGGTGAGTGCGGCGGGGGCGACCGCGTTCACGGTCACGCCGTACCGCTCCAGCTCCTTCGCCGCGATCACGGTCAGTCCCGCGATGCCGGCTTTGGCGGCGCCGTAGTTCCCTTGTCCGGGGTTGCCGTAGATGCCGGAGGACGACGTCGTGTTGATGATCCGGGCATCCACCGGCTCGCCCGCCTTGGCCCTGGCCCGCCAGTAGGCCGCGGCATGGCGCAGCGGCGCGAACGTGCCGCGCAGGTGCACCCTGATCACGGCGTCCCACTCGTCGGCGGTCATGTTGACCAGCATCCGGTCGCGCAGGATGCCGGCGTTGTTGACCAGCACGTCCAGGCCGCCGAAGTGGTCGATGGCCGAGCGCACCAGCCGCTCCGCGCCGTCGAAGTCGGAGACGTCCTCGCCGTTGACGACGGCCTGGCCGCCCATGGCCTCGATCTCCGCCACCACCTCGGCCGCCGCCGCGGACGTGCCGGTGCCGTCGACCTCCGCCCCCAGGTCGTTGACCACCACCTTCGCGCCCTGTCTGGCGAACTCGAGCGCGTGTCCCCGCCCGATGCCCCTGCCCGCTCCCGTGACGATCACCACGCGACCTTCGACGATCCCGCTCATCTGACACCTCGATCCTTGGGTTGCGAACTCAATTCTAGTATTAAAATCTAGAAATGATAGGGTAATCCTGACGCATCCCTACATGTCCGGGGCGGGTACGGTGGCGGACGTGGTTGAACGTTTCCAGCCCCAGCGACACGTCTACCCCCGGACGGTGCGATTCGCCGACATCGACTCCCAGGGCCACGTGAACAACGTGCGTTTCCTTGACTACCTCGAGGACGCGCGCTTCGGGATGTTCCATATCGATCCGTACAACGCGGGCGAGGAGCCGTTCAAGGGCCTCGTGGTGACCCGCCACGAAATCGATTACCGCCGCCCGCTCGGCTTCCGCGCCGACCCGGTGCGGGTCGAGACGTGGGTGACCGAGGTCAGGGCGGTGCGGTTCTCGCTCCAGTACGAGATCCGCGACGACCACGAGGTGTTCGTCACCGCCAGGTCGGTCCTCGCGGCCTACGACGTCGAGCGGGCCGGCCCGCGCAGGCTCACCGAGGGCGAACTGTCCTACCTCAAACGCTTCTCGTGAGGCGCTGGCTGATGCTGGCGCTGGGTGTCAACGCACACGCCAGCGTCACCTTAGGACTCTTCGGCCTGCCCCTCGTCATGCCAGAAATACAGCGACATTTCGGTGTTCCGTTGCCGGTGGCGGGCATCATCGCGAACGCCCCCGCCATCGGCATTCTGGTGGCGCTCGTCGCCTGGGGCGCGCTGGCCGACCGGCACGGCGAACGGCTGGTCCTGGGCACGGGGGTGGGGCTGGCCGCCGTGCTGTTCGCCGGGGTCGCGGTCGTCGGCCAGACGTGGGCGGTGATCGCGCTGCTGGCCCTGGCCGGCGCGGCGGGCTCGGCCGCGATGGTCGG
>NZ_JBFAMX010000072.1:0-30446 GCF_040659615.1 Nonomuraea sp. NPDC049784 | reverse complement strand
GCAGGTGATCGTGGGCACCGCCGCGCTGCTCGCCGTGGCCGCCGTCCTCGCCCTCGCCGTCGGGGCGCTGTTCCGGCGCAGCGCCATGGCCGTCATCGCGGTCATCGTGGCGGTTCTCGTCCCGTACGTGCTCGCGACCGCGTCCATCCTGCCGGACGAGGCGTCGCGGTGGCTGCTGCGGCTCACTCCGGCGGCGGGGTTCGCGATCCAGCAGAGCATGCCCACGTACGCGCACGTGACCGCCCGCTACGCACCCGCGGAGGGCTACTTCCCGCTGCCGCCCTGGGCGGGCTTCGCGGTCCTGTGCGCGTACGCCGCCCTGGCGCTCGCCCTGGCCACGCACCGGCTGCGCCGGAGTGACGTATGAGGGACGTCTGCGGCGGCGTGGGGCTGTGCGGGAGGGACTTGTGAGGCGGGAAGTGCATGCGGAGTGGACCAAGCTGCGTACCGTGGCGGGGCCTGGATGGCTGCTGGGCGCGCTCGTCGTGCTGACCGTGGCGGCGGGCGCGGTGGCAGCCGCGGTCGTGCCCTGCGCGGCGGCGGGGTGTGGGCAGGACGCCGCCAGGATCAGTCTCGTCGGTGTCCAACTGGGTCAGGCGATGGTCGCCCTGCTGGCCGTGCTGGCGATCTGCGGCGAGTACAGCACCGGCATGATCCAGACCAGCCTCACCGCGATGCCCCGCCGGGGCACCGCCCTGGCGGCCAAGGCGGTCGTGGTCGGCGGGCTGACGCTGGGCGCGGGGATCCTCGCCGTGCTCGGGTCCGTGCTGGCCGGTCGGCTCCTGCTGCCGGGCAGCGGCTTCACACCCGCGCACGGCTACCCGCCGCTGTCCCTGGCCGACGGGCCCATCCTGCGCGCCGCCGTCGGCTCGGTCCTGTATCTCGTGCTGGTGGCGCTGCTCAGCCTGGGCCTCGCCACTGCCGTACGCGACTCCGCGGCGGCCGCCGGGGTGGTGCTCGGCCTGCTCTACCTCTTTCCGGTCGCCATCCTCATGTTCTCCGACGAAGAGTTGCGGCGGGTCCTCTGGACGATCTCCCCCTCGAACGCGGGGCTGGCCGTCCAGACGACCGTGGATCTCGCCGATCTCCCCATCGCCCCATGGGCCGGCCTCGGCGTACTGGCCGCCTGGGCTGCCGCGTCCCTGACGGGCGGCGCCCTGCTGCTCCGGCTACGCGACGCGTGACTGTGACGTTTCCGCGCGACTCGTTTTCCGTCCTGTAGAAGTGTATAAAAGCGAAATGGCCGTATTTAACGAGGTTCGCTTATTCTCCAGGACTTTGCTTGGCGAAACCTGTGCTGGAGATGAATTCTCGGCGATCTGGGTAAGCGTCGGTTTATGACGACAATGCTTCGCGCAATTGCAGCTCTGGTCGCAGGATGCGCTCTGCCGCTACTGGCGGTGGTGCCCGCCCTGGCGGAGGACCCGCCCGACCCGGCGGAGCAGCCGCCCGTTCTGGCGCAAAAACCGCCTGGCCGGGCGGAAGAACCCCGTGTCCGGGCGGGCGAACCCCCTGTCCGGGCGGAGCAACCGTCTGACGAGGCGGAGGAGAGCGTCACCATTCTGATGCCGGGCGCCCGGGGCGACATGGTCCAGCAGCTCCAGCGGCGCCTGCGCGAACACGGCTTCTACTTCGGCCCCATGAACGGAAAGTACGACATCCAGACGAGGTACGCGGTCTGGGGCTTCCAGAAGAGCCGGCGGATGAGGCCGATGAACGGGGTGGGGCCGAAGGTCTGGCAGGAGTTCGACCGGCCCAGGCGGCTGCGCCCGCTGGTGCCCAAGGGCCCCGCCGACCGGGTCGAGATCAACCTGACCGACCAGTTGCTCACCGTCTACCGCCACCGCCGCCCGGTGCTGACCTCGCACGTCTCGACCGGCGCCGGGGTGCACTACTGCGAGGCCGGCCACTGCGGCTACGCCATTACCCCGGTGGGGGACTTCAAGGTCTACAGGCGGGCGCCCGGCTGGACGCACAGCCCCCTGGGAGAGATGTTCAACTCGCTCTACTTCACCGGCGGCATCGCGATGCACGGCTCGTCGGTGGTGCCCACCAAGCCCTCCTCGCACGGCTGCGTACGCATCCCGGTGCCCACCGCCGTGCGCCTGTATAAAATGGTGCCGATCGGAGAGCCGGTGTACGTGCGCGGAAAAATCTAAACGCCCTGGGGAAGCCGGAACAGCCGGTCGGGGTCGTAGGTGGACTTCACTTCGGCGAGCCGGGCTGCATTGGGCCCATAATACGCATTCCGCCAAGTCTTCAAATCGGGGTCGATGTAATTGACATATGCATGATCCCCGAAATATTGAGACATGTCGGAATGCAGGCCGCGCAGCCATGCCCGATCCGTCCCCTCCGCGTAATACTGCACGCTGAAAAGTGCCGCCCGATGCGGAAACGCCGTGGCCGCGGGGCCGACGCGCCCGATGGCCCCGCCCATTGCGTCCAGCAGCACGGCGTGCCGCCCGCCGCGCGCCACCCCCTCCACCAGCGCCCGGACCCCGTTCGCCGGCAGATTCCCGTACGCCATGTGCGACTTGGCCGCGAACGCCTCCCGCGGCATCCGGCGGCACTCGGCGACCGACATGGCCGCGCAGCCGCCCATGATCTTCATGCCCTCCAGGTAGGGGACCGTCCGCGCCGAGCGGGACGACGGCCGCCCGGCCTTGGCGACGAGCGGGGCCAGCAGCCGGTCGAGGGCGGGCTTGCCGCCGACGTAGGTGCCGACGACGGAGGCGTCCAGACCGCTCGCCGAGCGCGCCAGATGGAGCGACGACCACAGTTCGTCCGGCGCGGACGGTCCCCACGACTGCCACGCCTTGACCACGGCCTCCGCCTTGGACCACGGCCAGTGCAGGAAGAACACGGTGACGTCGCGCGCCTCGAACGTCCTGAACGTGAAGGACACCGCCACGCCGAAGTTCCCGCCGCCGCCACCCCTGCAGGCCCAGTAGAGCCCGGCATTACGCGCGGCGTCGCAGGTCAGCACCCTGCCGTCGGCCGTGACGACGCGTACGGACTCGAGGGTGTCGCACGTGAGCCCGTACTTCCTCGACACCACGCCGATGCCCCCGCCCAGCGTGAGCCCGCCGATCCCGACCGTGGGGCAGGAGCCGCCGGGGATGCTCACGCCGTGGCGGGAGAGCCGGTCGTAGACGTCGATCAGCTTGGCGCCCGCGCCGATCGTGGCCCGGCCGCCCGCAGAGGCGACCGAGTTCATCCTGGACACGTCGATGACCAGCCCCGTGCCCGTCGACCAGCCCGCGTAGGAGTGTCCTCCGGAACGCGTGGTGACCGGCACGCCGCTGGTGCGCGCGAACGAGAGGCACGCCGACACGTCGGCCGCGTTCGCGCAGTAGGCGACCCCGCCCGGCCTGATCCGGTCGTAGGCGGGGTTGTAGAGGCGGCGCGCGGTGTCGTAGCCGGCGTCGCCGGGCAGCACGAGCGTGCCGGCCAGCTGCCCCCGCAGCCTTGCCCAGTTGGGCGGCGGCGCGGAGGTCCCGAGCGACTCCAGCCGGGACGCCGCGGCGGCCAGCGGCGCGAGCGCAGCGACATGTAGAAAGTCCCGGCGGTTCATGGACGTCTCCCAGCTGAGATCGGTGTTCGGCCGATCGGTGAGACGTCGGGATGACCCGCCAGGTTGGTCACATCTTCATCACTTCGGCCTCACCCGGCCGTCCCCCCGAACGCGTTCGGGGTGGGTACGGCGCCCACCCGCGTGAGCCGGGGCGCACCCGCCCCGGCCTTCTTGAGCACTCCGTCCTTGACCAACCGCAGCGGCGACCCGACCGGCTTCGGCCCGTCTCCTGTGGTCTGGGCGAGCCGCAGGGCCAGCGCGGGGCACATTTCGACGGTACGCCGCGCCTC
Source organism: Nonomuraea sp. NPDC049784 (assembly GCF_040659615.1). Lineage (NCBI taxonomy): Bacteria > Bacillati > Actinomycetota > Actinomycetes > Streptosporangiales > Streptosporangiaceae > Nonomuraea > Nonomuraea sp. NPDC049784. Next base: position 26,579 of record NZ_JBFAMX010000072.1, on the reverse strand, counting down.
CTTGGCCATCCATCCGGGGACGTTCCTGAACGACGGAAACCCGTAGTCGTCCAGGTCCACGAACTCCGGCAGCAGGTGCGCGCACAGCCCGTGCCCCTGGCAGCGGGACCAGTCGACCTCCAGCCGGTACTCGACGTCGGCCTCGCGCTCGGGCATGGGCAGCACGCCGCGCACCGGCCGTCCGCACGAGCCGTGCTCCAGGTGGAGCGCGATCTCGCTCTCGAACGCGTCCAGCGCCGACAGCACGAACTTCGCCGTGCCGTCCGGGTGGAAGCAGGCTCCGCGCCGCTCGACGCCGCGCACGCAGCGCCGTACGGCGTCCACCGAGCCGGTTCCCTCGACCAGCGCGCACATGGCCCTGGCGATGTCCGGCAGGCCGAGCCGGCACGGACCGCACTGGCCCGCTGACTCGGCCGCGAGATAGGAGGCGACCCTGGCGGCCTCGCCCAGCGAGCACGTCGATTCGCCGAGCGGGACGATGATCCCGGCGCCCAGGGTGGCCCCGGCTTGCTTCATGCCCTCGCGCGAGATCACGGCCGACTGGGCCATCTCCGCCGACAGCCACGCGCCGTGGTAGCCGCCGATGAGCACCCCGTCGCCGACCTCGGCCTCGGTCAGCGCGAGCACGTCCGCCAGGTAGGTGCCGGTCGGCGCCTCGATGACCGCGCCGTTGGCCGCGCCGCCGCTGACGGTGAGCAGGATGGTGCCGGGCTCCTTGCTCGTGCCGACCTCGGCGTACTTCTCCGGCCCGAGCTCGGCGAGCAGCGCGAACTGCGCGTACGTCTCCGTGTTGGACAGCAGGGTCGGCAGGCCGTCCACGCCGCTGACGGCGGCCCGCTTCTTCCTGCCAGGCGGGATGCCCTCCTCGCCGTTCACGGCACGCACGAGCGCGCCGCCCTCTCCGGAGATGAACCTCTCCTTGATCCCGACCACCCGGATCGGGACGCGGCTCTCCGCACCGCCCGACACGTTCGCGGCCCTGCGCTCCGCCACGGCGGCGGCGACGGACGCCTCGGCCACCTCGCCCCCGGCCGTGGCGACGACCACCTCGCGGGCGCCCAGCGCCTCGGCCGCCAGCACCGCGCCGTCCAGCACCAGGTGCGGGTTCCGGGTGAGCAGCATGGCGTCCTTGGAGCTGGCGGGCTCGCCCTCGGCGCCGTTGACCAGCACGATGCTCTCGCCGCCCGAGCCCATCGCGTCGGCGACGGCCCGCAGTTTGCGCGGGAACGGGAACGCCGCCCCGCCACGGCCGCGCATGTCCACCTCGTTGGCCTGCGAGATGAGCTCGCCCAGCTCGCGCGGCTCGGGAGAGCCGTGGAGGGTGCGGTGGGCGGGAAGGTCCAGCCGCCGGGTCTGGTCCAGCCCGGCGGTCAGCCGGCCCGGTCCCATGCGTAACACCCGCGGTACTCGGGCCGGAATCACGGTTGCTCCTGGGGGGTTGCGGGGGTCATCCGGCCTCCTGATGTGCGTGCCGGGCAGATCTCGGGCGGGGTCATCCGGCCTCCCGGTACCTGCGCCGAGCGTCGGCGAGGCTCACCGGCGCGTTGAGCTTGGCGGCCGCCTGAGCCGCTGCCACCGGCGCCGCCGTCTTCTGCGGCCGCTCCACGGGCACACCCGCGGCGGCGGCCGAGCTCACCACGGGCCCTTCGACCATCTCGGGTACGATCGGCGGCCGCCGCACCGTGGCCAGCACGCGCACGACCAGCGCGGAGCCGACCGCCGCCAGGCAGGCCACGTAGGACCAGGCCACCCAACCGGCCGGCTGGCGGCCGGCCGTCAATCCATGCATGATCGCGACCGGCCAGGCGATGTACGCGGCGGAGTGCAGTATCCGCCACATCCACGGCCTGCTCCGCACCGCGAAGCGCCCCCTCAGCATTCCCGTGGCCACGGCCAGGACCATGAGGTCGAAGGCCAGCGTGCCGAGCCCCACGTAGAGCCCGGCCACCGGCACGACCGCCGCCCCCAGCGGTACGTGCCCGAGGCTGATCATGAGTGTGATGTGCGTGACCAGGTAGGCCAGCCCGATGAGCGCGGTGGCCTTGTGCGCGAGCTGCGCCCTGACCCGGTTGGCCGGCGACAGGAAGACGCGTTCGGTCGTGAGCAGACCGAGCGCGATCGTCGTGGTCAGCAGCACCAGGGCGAACACGCCCGCGTAGAACTCGAGGAAGCTGACCCCTCGGCCGAGCAGCGCGACGCCGCGTTCCGTCCTGGTCAGCGCGAACGCCGACAGCAGGATGGCCGTGATCGAGGCGCTCGCCCCCAGCCGGACGTTCCTGGTGTCCAGCTTTGTGGGGGCGTGCCGGGGGTGTCGTCTGTGGAGCATCTATGTTCCCTCCAAGGTCGGGTGAGGGTGCGACTCGGAAGGCTGGGTCGCCCGTCAGGGCTTTCAGATCAGCAACGGCGGCCCCGGTTGATGCATGAGACGACGAACTGCATCAGCCGATCGGGCATCACGTTCGCGAAGTCCGCGTGGTCGGTGACCGGGTTGTGCTTCTGTTCGGGGAAGGCGTCCACGGCGAAGGACGGGCCCTGCGGCACGGAGTACGTGAGGGTCATGCGCAGTGCCGGAATCGCCCTGGTGCCCTGTGGGCAGGCGCCATCCTGACCAGGGAAGACCACGTGCGTTCTGTGATTTGCGCTGTCGGTGTTCTGGCCGTCCCAGCAGCTAGGGAAATCCAGGATACGAACGACCTGGCTGCCGCGCGGGCAAAGCGGATATTTGTCGGGACTTATGCGATTTTGGAATCCCGTGCAGCTCCAGGCGGCCCTGGCGTTGGCGCCGCCGTTGGTGGCCGCCTTGGCGTCACCGGTGATCAGCCTGAGGAACCTCGGCATCGCGACGACCCTGGAGGTGGCGTTGCCGCGGAACTGGAGCGTCACGGAGCGGGCACGCAGCACCTGGCCGACGTTGCCGTCCGGGTCCTCGGTGTTCTGGTCCACCTTGCGGTCTCTGAGGACCGGCCAGAAGTAGGTGGACTTGTCGCTGAGCCGGCACGTGGTGCCCGCGGCGGCCAGGCTCTCGTCCGTGGAGAAGCCGTCCGTTGACAGGTTGCCCACGTAGTCGTGCAGGTGGTGGGCGCCGTTGCTGACGCCGGGGGCGACGATGAAGTTGTCCGGGTTGTTGTGGCCGTTGCGGTTCGTCCCGCACTGGGAGACGAAGCTGCCCCGCGAACCGTTCCTGCCGACGCGGGCGTCAAGCTGACGCGGCGCGACCTGGCGGATGTCGACGAAGTCCTCGACGAACGGGCCGAGGTCGGCGCACTCGTTGTGGTCGTCGTCGGACGCCGTGGGCGAGGCGGTGGGGGAGGCGGTTCCGTTCGGGTTCTGGCTCTGCCCCTGGCTCCGGGTCGGTACCGGCGTGGCGGTCCTGGTCGGGCGGTTGCGGCGGGAGAACGTCGAGGCGGTCTGCTCCGGGTCGGAAGCCTGGCCCTGGTCGGGCGCGGCCGTCTCGTCCGATCCGGGGTCCTGGGCCGGGTCCAGCACGGCGGCGCCGCCGCCCTGGGGCGCCTGGTCCTGCTGGTCGGCGTTCTGCTGGTCACCGTTCTGCTGCTGGTCGGTGTTCTGCTGATCCTGCTGCTGGCCCTGGTTCTGGTCCTGCTGTTGCTGCTGGTCCTGGCCCTGCTGGTCCTGGTTCTGCCCCTGCTGATCTTGGTCCTGCTGCTGGTTCTGGTCCTGGTTCTGGTTCCTCTGCCGCTGCGGCGTCTGGGTGGCCTGGGCCGGGTCGCAGTGGTCGGCGCGCGCGGGGCCGACGCCGATGACGGCCGCGGACACCAGTCCGCCTGCCGCCACGGCCAAAGCGGACATGGCCGCGGCCATGCGTCTGGATCTCCTCATGTGTGTCTCCTCGTTTCGACCGCCATTGCGACGGGTGGAGCGGGTGAGGGCGTCGGCGGTTCGGGCAACTGGTTGTGATCGACCAGGCCGGTGGACTCCAGGAGCGTCATGTGGCGCATGACGAAGTTGATGCCTTCCTGGGCGAACTTCCTGATCTCCGAGTTACGCGTCCCGGCCCGTACGCCCGCCACGACGGTGAAGACCTTGCCGTGCGCGGCACGCAACAGGTTCGCGAAGTCCTTGTCGAAGGCTGGGCCGCTCTCCGCGGCCAGCTGGGCCAGCCAGCTCTGCTGGTCGGCGTTGGGCTCGTCGGGCAGCGCCACGCCGAGCTTCTTGGCAGTCTGCCGGGTCAGCAGGTCCAGCTTGATGTGGTCCTGCATGATCAGCCTGCCGACCTCCTTCACGCGTTGGGACTCGGCGCGGGTCTCGGCGTACTGGCCCGCGGGCATCTCCCAGAGGCCGGCTTGGCGCACCTTGATGAGCAGGTCGCGGTCGGCAGCCGTGAGGGGTCCTGAGGACGTCTGCGTCCACGTCGCGGCCGCGGGATCGATCGAGGGCGGCATGACCAGCACGATCGTCACCGCGGCCGCTACGACGAAGCCGCCGAGCATGAAGAGCTCGCCGCGCAAAAGCCTGTGCATGGTCGGAGGTACGCGGGCTTCGCGGGCCTGGTTCAGTCATGGCCGGAGATAGTTAGAAATGACTGGAGTTATCGGAGTGGCTACCGGACTGATAACGAAGGTGTAAAGATGTGCCCCGTGCTAGGTCACCTCGACGGCAGGTTCGAGAGTGCGGATGCCGAGGCGGAGCACCGCATCGCGGCGCTTTACCAGGAGTTCGGCGGCCCTCTGCTGCGCCACGTACGCAAATCGACAGGTAACGACCTTCAATGGGCCGAAGACGTCGTGCAGGAGACGCTCGTCAGAGCCTGGCGAAACTCGGCAAGACTGCAATGGGAACCAAGCCTTATATGGGCGTGGCTACTCACAGTAGCCCGCCGAATCGTTATCGATGGACGTCGGCGGAAGAGCGCCCGGCCTCACGAGGTCGAGCCACCGGAAGTCGACATGATGGCCGTGCCCGACGGCTCGGAGCGGGCTCTCTCGGCGATCGTCGTCGCCGACGCGCTTCGCAGCCTCTCTGAAGAACACCGTGAAGTCATAGAGCAGACCTACCTCAGAGACCGTACGATAAATGAGGCGGCGGAGATTCTGGGGATCCCGCCGGGCACGGTGAAGTCCCGGCTCTACTACGGGATCCGGGCTCTCCGCGAGCTGCTGCGGGACAAGGGGGTAGCCGGCTGATGCACGACGGGGTGGCCGCTTATGTCCTCGGCGTCCTCGATGATGAGGAGCATGAGGCGTTCGAACGCCACCTCGACACGTGCGAGAGATGCCAGGCGGAGTTGATTGAGCTTGCCGAGCTTCCAGAGCAGCTCGACGAGCTCAAGAACACTCCCTCAGCCTCCGACGACGACCCCCCGATGTCGATGTCACGTTGACGTCCATACCCTTTTCAGGTGGTATCGGTACGGCGAGGCTTCGCGTCCGGTAAAGGATGACCGGACGGTCAGGGGGAGGTGTTCGGTGGGCATCGACGGTGATGCGCCCGTTCCCCCGCATCGGCGGTTCGGCGAGGAAGGCGGCCGGCTGTCGTACGGCGGCTATCTTCGCCTGCCCGAGCTTCTCGCACAGCAGCAGCCGCAGTCGGAGGCCCCCGACGAGCTGCTCTTCATCACCATCCACCAGGTCTACGAGCTGTGGTTCAAACTGCTGCTCCACGAGCTGGAGAGCGCCCGCGAGGCCATGTTCGCCGGCGAGCTCTGGCGGGCCAGGCATCTGTTCCAGCGGGTGCACAGGGTGGAGAGGGTGCTGATCGAGCAGGTGGATGTCCTGGAGACGATGACGCCCCAGGACTTCCTCGAGTTCCGGGCGAAGCTGGAGCCGGCCAGCGGCTTCCAGTCGGTGCAGTTCCGGGAGCTGGAGTTCCTGTCGGGGCTGAAGGACGAGCGCTATCTCAGCACCTTCAGGCACGCCAGCGACACGGAGCTCGCGCGGCTGCGCCGCAGGCTGGAGGAGCCCACGCTGTGGGATGCTTATCTCACCGCCCTCTCCCAGCGTGGCCTGCCGGTCTCCGACGACGAGATCATGGGCTCGCTGCTGGCCGTGGCGAGGGACCGCGGGTCTTACGACGACCTGTGGCAACTGGCCGAAGACCTGCTGACGCACGATGCCACCGCGGCGCGGTGGCGGATGCGTCACGTCCAGATGGTCGAACGCCAGATCGGCACCAAGTCAGGCACAGGAGGCTCGACCGGTGCCCCCTATCTGCGCGGTAGAACGCGTTTGCACTATTTCCCGCTGTTGTGGGAACTAAGGGCCTGGCTATGAATAGCTATGGCAAACCCTCACAAAGGAGTGAGACCGAAATGCCCCTCGACGAGGCCAAGGATGAGCTGCTCCAGCGAGCCGCGGAAAGTTGCGCGGTCAGCAGCGAACATGTGAGCACGGAGGAGGCCCTGTCCTTCCTCCGGGTCTACTACCGGCATGTCGCGCCCGAGGACCTGCTCGACCGCAACCCCGTTGACGTGTACGGCCCTGCGATGTCGCAGCGGCAGATGGCCGAGATCCGCCCTCAGGGCAGGGCGGTCGTCCGGGCCTACACCCCCACGCTGGACGAGAACGGATGGGACCCTGGCCACTCCGTCGTCGAGGTGGTCACCGACGACATGCCGTTCCTGGTGGACTCGGTGACGATGGAGCTCGACCGGCACGACCTGGGCATCCACCTGGTCGTCCACCCGCAGATGCGGGTGCGCCGCGACATGACGGGCCGGATGCTCGGCCGCGGCCAGGAGGACGTCACCGGCCAGATACTGGTCGAGTCGTGGATGCACATCGAGATCGACCGGCAGGCCGACCCTGAGTCGCTCGACCGGCTCGAGGCCGACCTGCAGCGGGTGCTCGCCGATGTGCGTTACGCGGTCGAGGACTTCAGGAAGATGCGGGCGCTGGCCGTACAGACCGCGGAAGACCTGAGCATGAACCCGCCGCCGCTGGAGCCCGCGGAGGTCGAGGACAGCCTCGACCTGTTGCGCTGGCTCGCCGACGGGCACTTCACCTTCCTGGGCTACCGCGAGTACCGGCTGGACCACACCGACGAGGGCGAGACGCTGCGGGCGCTGCCAGGGGCGGCGCTGGGCATCCTGCGCGACGACAAGGTGGGCTCCGACAGCTTCTCGGCGCTGCCCGCCGAGGTGCGCGCCAAGGCGCGGGAGAAGCAGCTCCTGATCATCACCAAGGCCAACTCCAGGGCCACCGTCCATCGGGCGACCTATCTCGACTACATCGGGGTCAAGCTGTTCTCGCCCGAGGGCGAGGTGATCGGGGAGCGGCGCTTCCTCGGCCTGTTCACGCACGTGGCCTACAACGAGTCGATCTCCAGGATCCCCGTGCTCAGGCGGAAGCTGGCCGACGTGCTCGAGCAGGCCGGGCTGGCGCCCGACAGCCACGACGGCAAGGACCTGATCGAGATCCTCGAGACCTTCCCCCGCGACGAGCTCTTCCAGACCTCGATCGACCAGCTCCTGCCGATCGCGCTCGGCGTGCTGCGGCTGCGCGAGCGCAAGCAGGTCAAGCTGTTCCTGCGGCGCGACGACTACGGCCGCTACATCTCCTGCCTGATCTACCTGCCGCGCGACCGCTACACCACCAAGGTGCGGCTGAAGATGCAGGAGGTGCTGCTGAAGGCCCTGGGCGGCAAGTCGCTCGACTACAGCGCGATGATCGGCGAGTCGGTGCTCGCCCGGCTGCACGTGGTCGTGCGGGGCGAGCGGGGCAAGCAGCTCCCGCCGCCGAGCGTGGACGTGGAGGAGCTGGAGGCGCGCCTGGCGGCGCTCACCCGCTCCTGGGAGGACGACCTGGCCGCCGCGCTGGGGGAGATGACCTCGGAGGAGGAGGCGCCCCCGCTCATCCGGCGGTACGCGTCCGCGTTCCCCGAGGGCTACAAAGTGGACTTCCCGCCCAAGGTGGCCGTCGTGGACCTGCGCCGCCTGGAGGAGCTCGTCGCCGTGGGCGACGGCGAGGAAGTGGGCATCAACCTCTACGAGCCGTACGACGCGACCGAGGGGGAGCGGCGGCTCAAGATCTACAAGGTCGGCTCGCCCATCTCGCTGTCTCAGGCGCTGCCGCTGATCCAGAGGCTCGGCGTGGAGGTCGTGGACGAGCGGCCGTACGAGATCGACCGCGACAACGACCCCGGCACCAAGAATGCCTGGATCTACGACTTCGGCCTGCGGTACACGCCGTCGGAGGAGGTCGACAGGAACGACTTCAAGCGGCTCTTCCAGGACGGGCTCACCGCCCTGTGGAAGGGGCAGGTCCAGGCCGACGACTTCAACTCGCTCATCCTGAGCGCCGGGCTGACCTGGGAGCAGGTCCAGATCCTGCGGGTCTACGCCAAGTACCTGCGACAGGCCGGGAGCACGTTCTCGCAGCCCTATATGGAGCGGGTGCTGGCCGGCAACGTGCGGCTGGCGCGGCTGCTCGTTCGTCTCTTCGAGGCCAGGCTCGATCCGCGGCGGCCCGAGGACGTGCGGATGGATCTCGCCGAAGCGCTCCACGAGGAGATCCTGGGCGCGCTCGACGAGGTGGCCTCGCTGGACGAGGACCGGATCCTGCGGGCCTACCTCGAGATGATCCTGGCGACCCTGCGCACCAACTACTTCCAGACCGTGGACGGCAAGCGCAAGCCGTACATCTCCTTGAAGTTCGATCCGCAGGAGATCAGCGTGCTGCCGCTGCCCCGGCCCAAGTACGAGATCTTCGTGTACTCGCCGCGGGTCGAGGGCGTGCACCTGCGCTTCGGGAAGGTGGCGCGGGGCGGCCTGCGGTGGTCCGACCGGATGGAGGATTTCCGTACGGAGATCCTCGGCCTGGTGAAGGCACAGATGGTGAAAAATACCGTCATTGTGCCCACTGGGTCTAAAGGTGGATTTGTCGTAAAGCAGCCGCCTACGTCCGGATCGCGGGAAGACATGCTCGCTGAGGGCGTGGCCTGCTACCGCACCTTCATCTCGGGGCTCCTGGACGTGACCGACAACCTCGAGGACGGCAAGGTCGTGCCGCCGCCCGACGTGGTCAGGCACGACGGCGACGACACCTACCTCGTGGTCGCCGCCGACAAGGGCACCGCGACCTTCTCCGACATCGCCAACAGCGTGGCCAAGGAGTACGGCTTCTGGCTGGGCGACGCGTTCGCCTCCGGCGGCTCGATCGGCTACGACCACAAGGCCATGGGCATCACCGCCCGCGGCGCGTGGGAGTCGGTCAAGTACCACTTCAGGACCATGGGCGTGGACGTGCAGACCACCGACTTCACGGTGGCCGGAGTCGGCGACATGTCCGGCGACGTGTTCGGCAACGGCATGCTGCTGTCCCGGCACATCCGGCTGGTGGCCGCGTTCGACCACCGGCACATCTTCATCGATCCCTCGCCCGACGCGGTCCGCTCGTTCGAGGAGCGGCAGCGGCTCTTCGAGCTGCCGCGCAGCTCCTGGGAGGACTACGACGCCAAGCTGATCTCGGCCGGCGGCGGCATCTTCCCGCGCACGGCCAAGTCCATCCACCTCACGCCGCAGATGCACGAGGCGCTCGGCATCCCGGCGGGCGTCAAGTCCCTGGCGCCGAACGACCTGATCAGCGCCATCCTGCGGGCCCCGGTCGACCTGCTGTGGAACGGCGGCATCGGCACCTACGTCAAGGCCACCTCCGAGTCCCACGCGGACGTGGGCGACAAGGCCAACGACGCGCTGCGGGTCAACGCGGGGGAGCTGCGCTGCAAGGTCATCGGCGAGGGCGGCAACCTGGGGTTCACGCAGCTCGGCCGGATCGAGTTCGCGCTGAACGGCGGGCTGGTCAACACCGACTTCATCGACAACTCGGCCGGGGTGGACACCTCCGACCACGAGGTGAACATCAAGATCCTGCTCGACCAGGTCGTACGCGACGGCGAGCTCACCGACAAGCAGCGCAACCAGGTCTTCACCTCGATGACCGACGAGGTCGCCGACCTGGTGCTGCGTGACAACTACGCACAGAACGTGGTCCTCGCCGCGGCCCGCGCGCAGGCCGTGGAGATGCTCCACATCCACTCCCGTTACCTGCGGCGGCTGGAACGGGACGGGCTGGTCAACCGGGAGCTGGAGTTCCTGCCCTCGGACAAGACGCTGGCCGAGCGCCGCCAGGCCAGGCTGGGCCTGACCGCGCCGGAGTTCTCGGTGCTGCTGGCCTACACCAAACTGGTGGCCGACGCCGAGCTGCTGGGCTCCGACCTGCCCGACGACCCCTACCTGGCCTCGTGGCTGGTGTCGTACTTCCCCTCGGCGCTGCGTGAGCGCTTCAGGCCTTACATGGACAACCACCCGCTGCGGCGGGAGATCATCACCACCTGCGTGGTGAACGAGCTGGTCAACTCCATGGGCACCACGTTCATGTACCGCTTCGGCGAGGAGACCGGCGCCTCGACGCCTGACATCGTGCGTGCCTACCTCGTGGCGCGCGAGGTGTTCGACCTGGCCAGCTTCCACCGGGCCGTGGAGGACCTGGACAACAAGGTCGGCACAGAGGTCCAGATCGCCATGCTGCTGGAGGCCCGCAAGCTCGCCGAGCGCGGCACCCGCTGGCTGCTGGTCAACCGCCGCCCGCCACTGGACCTGGCCGGGTCCGTCAACTTCTTCGTGAAGGGCGTCAACGGCCTGCTGTCCCACATCCCCAAGCTGCTGACGGGGCCCGACCTGGCCGCCTACGAGGAGCGCCGCGACTCGTTCGTGGCCAGGGGTGTGCCGCTGGAGCTGGCCGAACGGGTGGCCGCGATGGTGCCGGCGTACTCGATGCTGGACCTGATCGAGGTCGCGTCGGTGACGGGCCGCCCGGTCAACGAGGTGGCGGAGGTCTACTTCGACCTGGCGGACCGGCTCCAGCTGGCGCGTCTCAGGGAGCGCGTGATCGCGCTGCCCCGGGACAACCGGTGGAACTCGATGGCCCGCTCCGCCCTGCGCGACGACCTCTACGCCGCGCACGCCTCGCTGACCCGCGACGTGCTGGCCCACAGCACACCGGGGCTGTCACCGGAGGAGCGGCTGGCCAGGTGGTCGGAGGCCAACTCGGCGGCGGTCTCCCGGGCCCGCCAGACGCTGTCGGAGATCTGGGAGAGCGACCACTTCGACCTGGCCACCCTGTCGGTCGCCCTCCGCGCGATCCGCACGCTGGTGTCGACCAGCAACCTTCCGCACACGGATTCCTAGGGCGTCGTGCTGCGGCGGTAGGTCAACCGCCGCAGCAGCACCTCCGCCGGTCCGCGGTGGCCGGCGCGGCGCATCCAGTCCGCCGGCGGGATCGAGACCGCCCAGAGGGCGACCGCGATCCCGCAGGCGGCGGCCACGCCCAGGCCGGCGCTCAGGTCCAGGGTGAACGGGTAGAACAGCACGACGAACACCACCGACTGGAGCAGGTAGAACGTCAGCGACCGCTGGCCGAGCGCGGCGACGGCGGCCGTGAACGGCCCGTGCCCGGCTTCCGTGGCGGTTGTGGCGCGTCCGTCACCCGCGGGCGTGAGCGGGCCGGCGCCGCCGGCATGGTCTGGCAGGCGATGGGGTCCGTTACCCGTGAGCGGGCCGCGGCCGGTCACCGTGGCGCGTTCGTGCCGGGGTTCCGTGGCGAGCGGCGTCCGGGCGTGTTCCGCTCGTAGCGCGACGAGGCCGATGAGGGCGGCCAGGCCGATGCCGCCCGCGTACCCGGTGAGGGTGTGGGCGACGGCGACGGCCGCGTACGAGCCGGTCGTCCACGCGCCGGCGACCAGGAGAGCCGCCGGGAGCCTGCCTGCCAGTGCGGCCCCGAGGCAGACCAGGGCGATGCGGCGCAGCAGGACCGCGTGCCGCTCGGGCTCGTCCAGGATCGCGCGGCGGGCGGCCCAGACGCCCAGCAGCATCCCGGGCACGACGGCGAGCGTGGACAAGAGCGTCTTGAGCGGCCATACCTGGAGATCGGCCATGATGTGGGCGCCGAAGCCGGCGGGCATGGTTTCGGCCAGCGTGGCGGGCACCATGCCGGCGTAGGTCGCCATGCTCTGCCAGGCGACCATGAGCGTCGCGGGGACGAACGCCGCGGCGGCCGTCCACCACAGCACCGAGTCCCTGGCCCGCACCATGGGGACCAGCGCGAGCAGCGTCACCCCATACACCGCGACGATGTCCAGCGGCACCAGCACCACGCCGTTCACGAAGCCGATGGCGATCAGCCACAGACTCCGGCGCCGCAGCAGCGCCTTGAACGAGGGCCAGTCGCCGCCCCGGGCCTGATGGCGGCGCATCATCTGGCCCAGCGCGTAGCCGAACAGGAACACGAACATGGGTCGGGCCTGGTTGTCCGCGAGCAGATGCTTGAGGAACGTGGCGACGGCGTCGAGGGCCCCGGAGGCCCGCCCGGAGACGAACAACGGCGTGTGCGCCAGTGCGATGGGCAGCAGCATGAAGCCGCGGGCCAGATCGGGCGCCAGCGACCGGCCGGTCACCTTGGTGGCGGTCATGCGTCACCCGATCCGCTGCAGTGCCTGCTCGCGGCGTGCGGCCACGCTCGAGCCGGACTCCCCGCGCGCCATCCTGCGCAGCACGACGGGCGCCACGAGCAGGCCGAGCACGGCCCAGGCGCCCAGCACGCCGGCGGTCTCCAGGTGCCGCCACGACTGGCCGATCTCGATGGCGGCCGCCGAGTCCGGCAGCAGGGCCGAGCGCATGCCGAGGCCCATCCAGTAGATGGGGAAGATCTGGGCGATCCACTGCAGCCATTCGGGCAGCGCGGCGATCGGGTAGAAGATGCCGGAGACGCCGATCACGGCGAGGAACGGCAGCTGGATCAGCCCTTGGGCGCGGGCGCTGGCGAACAACGAGCCCATGACCGCACCGATGGGCAGGGTCGCCACCAGCCCCAGCGCCAGCACCCAGGCCAGGGTCGGCCAGGAGCCCGGGTCGATCGCCAGGCCCTCGACGATGAGCACGCCGGGGACCAGGAAGATCACCAGGTCGGCGAGCAGACCGCCGGAGACCGAGAGCACCTTGCCGATGAGATAGGCGGGCATGCCGTGCGGGGTGGCCTTGGCCCGCAGCAGCGTGCCGTCCTCGCGGTCCGCGGTGAGCTGCTGGCTCATGCTGATCATGCCGGTCGCGGCGTTCATGCCGAGGATGCCGGGCAGGGCCAGGGTGCCGAGCAGGAGTCCGCTGGTTCCGAACGACATGTCCCGGATGAAGAACATGGTGGCCACCATCAACCCGGGCCAGAGGAAGTGAGAGAACAGCTCGGCGCCGTTGGTGAACGACTGCCGCAGTTCGATCAGGCCGCGGGACCAGCCCGCGCGCAGTACGGTCGCGTTCATCGATTCGCCCCCTCGGCCTGGTGGACCAGGGCCAGATACGTCTGCTCCAGCGAGGCCCGGTGGATCTCCAGCTCCCGGATCTGGTCTCCGTGCTGGTCGAACAGGTCACGTGCGAACCTGGTGGAGTCGGCGGTCCTGTGGGTGAAGCGCTGCCCGCCGCGCATCCAGCGCACCTCGTCCTCGCCCGCGATCCGCCGTGCCAGCTCGCCCGCCGTGCCGTCCGCGATGATCCGGCCGCCGTCGAGTACGAGGATGCGGTCGGCCAGCTTCTCGGCCTCGTCCAGGTCATGGGTGGTGAGCAGGACCGTGGTCTCGTGGCCGCTGACGATGTCGCGTACGAGATCGTGGAACTCGTGCCTGGCCTGCGGGTCGAACGCGGCGGTCGGCTCGTCGAGGAAGAGCAGCTCGGGCCGGCCCACGAGGCCGATCGCCACGTCCAGCCTGCGCCGCTGCCCGCCGGACAGCGTCCTGATCTTCTTGTCGGCCTGTTCGGTCAGGCCGACGGCGTCGACGAGCTCGCCGGCGTCCCACGGCCGCTGGATGAGGCCGGTGGCGCAGGGGGCGTAGTAGGAGCCGAGGTGGGCGAGCAGCTCACGCACCCGCCACTTGCCGTGATCGCGCCAGGACTGCAGCACGACCCCGACCCGGGCCCGCCACCGCTCGTCGCCGCGCGCTGGATCGACGCCTAACACCTCGACCCGGCCGGCCGACCGCATCCTGAAGCCTTCGAGGATCTCGATCGTGGTGGTCTTGCCCGCCCCGTTCGGCCCCAGCAGGGCCAGCACTTCGCCGTGGCGGGCTTGGAACGTCACATCGTGCAGGACGTCTGACGAGCCGTAACGCATTCGCAGCCCGCCGACGTCGAGAACGACTGGTTTGGTGGTCATGAACAAGCTCACCTCTCGCATGAGGGCATGCCTCAGTGATGGGGGTGTGGAGAAGGGGGATTTCACGCGCTGTGTGCCGACGAGAGGGCCGTCGGTGTCGCATGCGGCGCCGTGGTGCCCCGACAGGCACCCGCGCTGTGGTGCCTCGATGGGCGCGCCCGCGTGGTGGTGCCCCGACGGATGCCCGCGCGCGGTGGCGTCTCGGGCGTCTCCGTGTGGGGGCTCGGGGCGTCTGCTGCTGGGCGCCTTGGGTGGTGAAGCGTGGGCCCTACGTCGGGCGTGTCGCGTGTGCGGGCTCGGAGAATCGCGTGTTGCGGGCGTCTGTGACGTAGTCGGCCGCGCCGGTGGCTGTGGTGGGCAGGCCGAGGTCGTTGTGAGGTGCGGAGGCTTTGGGCCCCCGCGTCGGTGCGCTGTGCGGTGCGGTCTCAGGCAGCAGGGGCGTCACCAGCTTCCGTTCGCCAGGGCCTGCTCGACGCTCCCCATCAGGGCGGGCCGGTCCACGCCTGCCAGGGCCAGCGCCCTCGGCACGGTGCCGACCTCGGCCTGCAGGATGCCGAGCAGCAGATGGCCGGGCCGCAGGTCCCTCTTGCCCGTGGCGGCCGCGAAGCCGCGCTCGAGGGCGAGCCTGGTCGAGGCCCCCATGCTCACGGAGCGCTTCGGGTCGGGGGTCGACGGGGGGAGGCCGAACGAGGCGAGCGACACCCCGGCCAGGCTCAGGCTGCGCTCGAACTCCCGGTCCAGCGCATCCTTGATCGCCTGCCGGTCGAGCCCTTCCGCGGTGAGCACCTGTCGGGCGGCGTTCTCTTCGACGGAGGCGATCGCCAGCAGGAGATGGTGTGGCTCGATCGCCGCCGACCCGTCCGCCAGAGCCTCGGCTCGGCCCTGCACCAGGATCGCGTTGATGTAGTGGTCGATAACGCTCACTGTCGTCTCCTCAGCGTGACGCCGGCGGCGATGAGCCGCTTGGCGTGCTTCTTGTGCACCGCTTGGCGCGTGACTCCGAGCGCCTCGGCGACTTGCGGCCAGCCCCAGCCGGCCCGCATCGCCTGCTCGACGGCGGCGTCCTCCAGCTGATCGGCCAGGCGCCGCAATGCGACCACGGCCGCCAGCGCGTCAGCGGGCTCCTGGGGTACGGGAATCTCATCAGCCGGCATGCAGGCAACCGTAGTTGACTAAACGAGGCTTAGTCAACCCGAGTTGCTAAGTGGGCCGGCGAGTGAGCGAAGAAGCAGGCCCAGGGTGCGCGTCGTCACGGTGAGCAACCCGTGGGCCTTCACGACCGGCCATGACGGACGGCCACTGACGTCGGCGCGTGCGGCCCACCGTGCGGAGCCGTAACGGATGGGGGTTTTGACGGGCGCGGCGGTGTGCGGGGTCGCAACGGACGGGGTTTGAGAGGCGCGGCACTCTGGGAGCCGAAACGGATGGGAGCGGTGCTTGGGCTACTGGCCGGAGGCGCGAGTGAGCGCGCCGTCGTGGGCGATGACGGCGGCGGGGGCGGGGGCCTTGAGGGGAGGGACCACGGCGGCGTACTGGTGGGTCTCGATCAGCTTGAGCGTGCGGCGCAGCACCGGCGTGGTGATCGCCCACTGCGCGGACTCCGGCACCGGGATGTAGTCGTCCTCGGCCGTCTTCGTCGTCGTCGACGTTGTGCGGGACAGTGAGTACTGGATCAACGCCCCGCCGTCCTCGGTGCGCAGCGCGTAGACCGGGTAGTTGTCGGCGCTGAAGATCGAGTCATAACTGAACCCGTCGTTCTTCGCCTGCTCACGGAGGGTGGCGATCTGCTCGGCCACGTCCGTCGTGTACGGCCCCGCCGCCACGAGCCCGGCCGTGACCCCCGCGGACCCCGTCTCGGCCACGCTGGCGTGCACGGGCCCCATGAACTGCGGACTGATCGTGATCGACTTGTCGTCGGGTGCCAGTGCGGTCGCGTAGCCGTCGGCGTCGAGCTGGACCTCCGGCACCTCCTGCCCCGGCAGGAGCTGGGCCACGGAGCTGAGCCGCCAGCGGTCGGACTTGGCGAACGTCAGCAGCGTCGGGCTGCCGTCGCGCATCGCCAGCGCGCTGAACCAGGGCGCCTGCTCGCCCGGCGCGAACCTCGGCACGAACAGCGTCGGCGTCCCCCACTTGTGGCGGGGCGGCGCGTAGCCGGTGGACAGGTACGCGGCCACAGTGAGCTGCGTCTGGCCGCCTGTCGTGAGGTCGACGGCCATTGCCAGCCGCCCCTGGAGGTCGCTCTTCACCCGCAGCCTGTCGTCGGTGACCGTGATCTTCGAGAACACCTGGGCGGCCTCGGCCTGCGTGACGGCCGGTGCGGGTGCGGAGGGCGAAGGGGACGCGGAGGAGGTGGCGGCCGCCTTGGACGACTGGGGTGCGGCATTGCCCGAGCAGGCGGTCGCCGCGGCCAGTACGCCGGCGGCGAGCGCCAGCACCTTCCGCCGCCCGTATACACGCACCTCGCCATGTTATTCGGGCCCGCGAGAAGCCGAAGCCTTCCATACCCCTTTCCACCCGCCGAAAGCGCCGCCACTTGCGCGTGCGGACGGGGGCGACGCGCACGGCGCGAAGCTGCATGCGGGCAGGTGGCGTGGCGCGGAGCGCGGGCGCGGCGTGAAGGCGCGAGCCGGGCGTCGGGGCGCGGGCGGGTGGTGTGGCGTGGCGGGTGGGCGCGCCGAGAATGTGCGAGCCGGAGAAAGTGGTATGGGGTCGCGGTGGTGATGGGGGGTGTTGCTCTCCGGGGGAAGTAGGCTTGGGAGACGTGGCAGGCATCGATCCGGCAGAAGAGATCAACGAGCTCGCGGGCACGCTCCGCAGCATCCAGGACGTGCTCGACCTCGACGCGATGCGCAAGCAGATCGAGGAGCTGGAGCAGCAGGTTGCCGCGCCCGACCTGTGGGACGACCCAGACCAGGCCCAGAAGGTCACGAGCAAGCTCTCCCACCTCCAGGGCGAGCTCAACCGCGTCGAGGGCCTCGTGCGCCGCCTCGACGACCTGACGGTCCTGTACGAGCTGGCGGCCGAGGAAGGCGACGACGACACGCGCGCCGAGGCCGACAGGGAGCTCGAATCGCTCCGGTCGGACATAGGCGCTATGGAAGTGCGCACTCTGCTCTCGGGCGAATACGACGCACGCGAGGCGCTCGTCACGATCAACTCCCAGGCGGGCGGGGTCGACGCCGCCGACTGGGCCGAGATGCTGCTGCGCATGTATCTGCGGTGGGCCGAGCGCAAGGGATACAGCACCGAGGTCTACGACACCTCCTACGCGGAGGAGGCCGGCATCAAGTCGGCCACGTTCACGATCAAGGCGCCCTACGCGTACGGCACGCTCCGCGGCGAGCACGGCACCCACCGGCTGGTCCGCATCAGCCCGTTCGACAACCAGGGCCGCAGGCAGACGTCGTTCGCCGGGGTCGACATCGTGCCGGTCGTGGAGCAGACCGACCACATCGACATCAACGAGGACGAGATCCGCGTCGACGTCTACCGGTCGAGCGGCCCGGGCGGCCAGGGCGTCAACACGACCGACTCGGCGGTGCGCATCACGCACCTCCCGTCCGGCATCGTCGTCTCCTGCCAGAACGAGCGCTCCCAGCTGCAAAACCGCGCCACCGCCATGAACGTCCTGCAGGCCAAGCTGCTGGAGCGTAAGCGGCAGGAGGAGGCGGAGAAGATGTCGGAGCTGCGCGGCGCGACCACGACGTCCTGGGGCACGCAGATCCGCAACTACGTGCTGCACCCGTACCAGATCGTGAAGGATCTGCGCACGGGCACAGAGGCGGGCAACCCCTCGGCGGTGCTGGACGGCGATCTCGACGGGTTCATCGAGTCGGAGATCCGCTGGATGCGCCGCCAGGAGTTGGAGAGCTAAAGCCCGCTGAGGTGCTTGACCGCCAGGCTCACGAAGAGCAGGGCGACCAGGAGCAGAACGATGAGGGCGGGTGACAGCCCGGCGAAGCCGTGCTGGTGCATCCGCTCCCTGCTGGCGCGACACGTGGGGCAGCGGCCCTCGATTACGGGGTGGGCACACTGCGCGCATACGAGGTGTTCACAACTCATGACAGCCCCAAGTCTAGCCGCACAATCGTTTTGTTTCCGTTATGGACTTTCCAGCCCAGTCTTCCCCCTAGACTGTCGTCTGGCCAATCGAAACGTCGATCATCAGTAAAGACGACGTAACCCCGAGTGGCCGGTGGCGGGAAGTGGGCATGTGCCACCCTCGCTTCCGTCCTGACCCCTAGACTGGCATGCCGTGATGCTCTCGTGATCCATTTCGATAATGTCACCAAGGTCTATGCGAACCAGAACCGGCCCGCCCTCGACCACGTATCCGTAGACGTGGACAAGGGTGAGTTCGTGTTCCTCGTCGGTCCCTCGGGATCAGGCAAGTCCACGTTCCTACGTCTGATCCTGAAGGAGGAGCGGCCCAACTCCGGCGCCATCCACGTCGCCGGCAAGGATCTGGGACGCCTCTCCAACTTCAAGGTGCCGCACCTGCGCCGCCGCATCGGCTGCGTGTTCCAGGACTTCAGGCTGCTCCCGAACAAGAACGTCTACGAGAACGTGGCGTTCGCCCTCGAGGTCATCGGTAAGCCCCGGCGGTTCATCCGCAAGGTGGTGCCCGAGGTCATCGAGCTGGTCGGCCTGGAAGGCAAGGCCCACCGCATGCCCGACGAGCTGTCCGGCGGCGAGCAGCAGCGCGTCGCCATGGCCCGCGCCTTCGTCAACCGGCCGATGATCCTGCTGGCCGACGAGCCCACGGGCAACATCGACCCCGCGACGAGCATCGGCATCATGAAGGTGCTCGACCGCATCAACAGGACTGGCACCACGGTCGTCATGGCCACGCACGACGCGGCCATCGTCGACTCCATGCGCAAGCGCGTGGTGGAGCTGGAGGACGGCAAGATCGTCCGTGACCAGTCGCGTGGCGTCTACGGCCAGGCGTACTGACAGGGAGCTGCAAACAGAATCATGCGGGCGAATTTCATCTTCTCCGAGGTCTGGATCGGCCTCCGTCGCAACCTGACCATGACCATCGCGGTGATCATCACCGTGGCGGTCGGCATGGCGATGCTGGGCGTCGGCTTGATGATCAACGCCCAGGTCGGCATGATGAAGGGCTACTGGGACGACAAGGTCGAGGTCTCGGTCTTCCTGTGCACCAAGGGCTCCGCCATGGACGCCTGCAAGGGCAAGGAGATCACCAAGACCCAGACGGATCAGCTCCAGCAGCTCATCAAGAGCACTCCTGGGGTCAAGGACGTGTTCTTCGAGGACCAGGCGGCGGCTTACCAGAACTTCCAGAAGCTGTACTCGGCCAACAAGGCCCTCGTGACCGCCACCAAGGTCGAGGACATGCCGCCGTCGTTCCGCGTCAAGGTGGCAGACCCGAACAACTACAAATCCATCATCCAGGCCCTGGAGGGCAAGCCCGGCGTGGCACAGGTGATGGACCAGGCACAGCTGATCGGGCCCTTCTTCAAGTTGCTCGACAAGCTCGCGTTCTACGCGCTCGCCGTGGCGATCATCCTGGTACTGGCGGCGGCGCTGCTGATCGGCAACACCGTTCGTCTCTCCGCGTTCAACCGGCGTAGAGAGACGGGCATCATGCGGCTGGTCGGCGCGTCCAACCTCTACATCCAGCTTCCGTTCGTCATGGAAGGCGTGATCGCGGGCCTCATCGGCGGCGTGTTCGCGGCGATCATCCTGATCGTGACCAAGGTTTTCCTCTTCGAGGAGCTGGGACAGTACCTGGGCGACGCGACCGCGCAGCTGGGCTGGAACGACGTGGCCCAGACCATCACCATCACCATGGGCATCGGTGTGGTCATCTGTGTGCTGGCCTCGTTCGTGACGCTCCGCCGCTACCTCAGGGTGTAGGCGGAATCACCGGTAAAGTCGAAGCATGCCACGTGAGACCGGGCGTAAGGTCATCGCCCAAAACAAACGTGCCAGGCACGACTACCACCTCGAGGACACGATCGAGGCGGGTCTCGTGCTCCAGGGCACCGAGGTGAAGTCGCTGCGTGAGGGCCGCGCCTCGCTCGTCGACGGCTACGCCAGCATCGACGGTGGCGAAGCGTGGCTGCTCAACGTCCACATCCCCGAATACACCCAGGGGACGTGGACCAACCACGCCGCTCGGCGCAAGCGCAAGCTGCTCATGCACCGTAAAGAGATCGACAAGCTCGCCGCCAAGACCAAGGAGGGCGGGCTCACGATCATCCCGCTGACGCTCTACTTCAAGGACGGCAGGGCCAAGGTCGAGATCGCCGTCGCCCGCGGCAAGAAGGACTGGGACAAGCGGCAGACGCTGGCGGAGCAGCAGGCAAAGCGGGAAATGGCCCGCGCCCTGCGGCACCGCAACCGATGAGAGCGGCGGCACCTCACCTGATGAGACGCGCTCGCCGCATCCTTGCCGCGACCGCCACCCTGGCGGTCGCGAGCACGACTCTGACCGGCTGCTTCGAGGAGCCCTCGCCGCACGACGCGGTCCGTGACTTCCTCGTGGGCTGGCAGTCGGGCGATTACGACCTGGCTGCGGGCCGCGCCGACGGCGACCGCGCCACGGTGCGCAAGGCGCTGTCCGACGCCAAGCTGGAGCTCGACGCGGCCTCGTTCCGCTTCAAGATCAAAAGCCTCAGCACGACGGGCGAGGAGGCCAAGGCCGACTTCCACGCCGAGGTCGACCTGGGGGAGAACAACCCGCTCTGGGAGTACGACGGGATGCTCCCGCTCCACCTCGTGGACGGCACGTGGAAGGTGCGCTGGTCGCCCTCGGTGCTGCACCCGCAGCTCAAGGAGGGGCAGCGCTTCGCGGTCGACACCGACCCGAAGCCGCGCCAGCCGATAGTCGACCGCACCGGCGAGCCGCTTCAGGGCGACACCGTGTTCTACAGCGCGGGCGTCTACCCGGCCAGACTCGGCAACAAGGCGGAGGAGGTGGCCGCCAAGCTGTCCGAGATCACCGGCTACGCCCAGGACCGGCTGCTGAGCCGCATCAGGTCGTCGCCGCCCGACAAGTTCGTGCCGCTGGTCACGTTCGGGCGGTCGCGCTACCAGTCCATGGAGTCGAAGCTCGACGCCATCGACGGGATCGCGAAGCAGCAGCAGGACCAGCCCGTCAACCCCGAGCCGCCCCGGCAGATCGTCGGCAGCGTCAGCGCCCTCACCCCCGAGACCGAGCAGCAGCTCGGCGGCCCCGAGCGGGCCGGTGACTCGGTCGGCAAGACCGGCCTGCAGCAGGCCTACCAGGACTACCTGACCGGCTCCACGCAGACCAAGGTGATCACCTTGGACCTCAAGACCGGCAAACAGGTCGCACTGCTCAAGGAGTGGCCGGGCCGGCAGAACGTTCAGGTGAAGACCACGATCGATCGGCACGTCCAGGCGGCGGCCGAGCAGGCGGTGGCCGACACGGAGACGAGCGCGCTGGTGGCGGTGCAGCGTGACACCGGCCAGATCCTCGCGGTCGGGGCCAAGGGTGACATGAGCCAGGAGAAGCACGCGCTGGCCGGCAAGTACCCGGCGGGCACGGCGTTCTCGATCGTGGCCGCGGACGCGTTGATCAAGCGCAACGTCAGCCCCAAGCAGCGGCTGGCGTGCCCCGAGGAGCGCACGGTGGGCGGCGCCAAGTTCGTGCAGACGGGGCAGTCCACGGGGGTGACCACGTCGGCCACCTTCCAGGAGAACTTCGCCAGGGGCTGCGTCACCGCGCTGGCCTCGCTGGCCCGCCGCGTCTCGGCCGCCGATCTGGCCGCGAGCGCCAAGGCGTTCGGCGTGGGGCAGCCGTGGCGGCTGCCGCTCAAGTCGTTCAGCGGCTCGCTGCCCACGCTGTCCAGCGACGCCGACAAGGCCCAGGCCATCGCGGGCGAGAACGTCGAGGTCAGCCCGCTCAGCATGGCACTGGTGGCCGCGGCGATCGCCTCGGGCACCTGGCGCCCGCCGGTGCTGGTCACCGAGCCGAAGTCGCCCGATCCGGCGGCGGAGGCCGTACAACCTCCGCAGCCCGCCCCCGTGCCTCTGGACCCCAAGGTCCGCACGGCGCTGACGTCGATGATGCGGGCCGGTGCGGCCGGCATGAGCGCCCGGGGAGGCAAGAGCAGGGTGTACGGCGTCAAGGCCACGGTAGGCAGCCAGTACACGTGGTTCGTGGGCTGGCAGGGCGACGTGGCCATCGCTGTGCTGGCGAAGAACTACGACGCCGCGGCCGAGGCGGGCGGCTTCTTCTCGGCGCTTCGGAACTCATCGTGAAATTGTCACCACGCTGAGCAACCATTCGAGGCTCTGGCTGCGTCTTACTGAGTGACTGGGCCCGCTCGGGGGGTTGCGGATCCAGTCGCCGTGATGAGACAGGACTTCATCTCGGGGGAAGTCCTGCCGTCCGGACCGGCTCGACCCTGCCGGTCGGCCCCCGGGAGCGCGAGCTGTGTGCCACGCTCCCGGGGGTTTCGGCATGGGGAATTAAGTTGGCGTTGACGGTGTTAACCCATGTACATTCATGTTGCTCACCCGCGAGGGTGTGTTGACAACTGCACAGGGGGTGACTGGCTTCGACTTCGACTTTGCAAGCCAGGTGAAGCGGGCCGAGGACTGCGGACATAACCTCGTTAATCCTGTGACCGCAAACAACAAGTGCCAATTCCAAGCGCACTGTGGTAGCCCAGGACTCCCTGGGCCTCGCTGCCTAAGTAGCGAAACCACTGTCAGCCCGGGAGTGCCTTCGGCCCGGTGTCTGGCATCGTTAGAAGGCTCAACCGTTCGACCCGGCCACGGGGGAGATCGGGAAATCAAACAGTGGCTGGGCCCGTCGGCGACTCGCCTGCGTGATCGCCGGGGCCGAGAAAATCACAGCAGGCTGCGCCCGGAGAAGCCCTGACTTGGGGTTGAAGGACGCGGGTTCGATTCCCGCCACCTCCACTGTGAGGCCCGTGTGGTCGGAAGCTGCGCTTCCTCCCCGCGGGCCTTTGTGCTGTCCAGGGGGATACCCCCTGGAACCCCCAGCTATCAGACCGCCTCTTACCTGGGGAGACGCCGCAGGCAAGGGGCGGTTTTCGTGTCTGTGGGGGGCACCCTGGGTGCACATTCGATATCTCTCCGCCACCAATGAGTGCTTTCTATGTGCTTAGGTGGTCCTCTGACAATTGTGGGTCGGAATGAGGTTGAAGGGTGTCAAGGTACGGCTGGCGTCACTCGGCGTTCGCGCCCGTGGTGAGCTTGGTGGTTTCCGCGCTGCTCATGGCGGCCGGACTGGTGGAATCGCTGTTGCAGGCCGTGGGCGCGAGCACGGCACCGACGGCCGCGGAGCTCGTGGTCGCGCTGATCATCGCGGTGTTCTTAACGGCCGTTCTCAGGATCGTGAGGGCCATACCGGACATCCGGCGGGAGAGCGCCGCGACCGAGCGGGCCGTGGCGAACGTCCAGGCGGTGAGGCCGACCGAGGACACGCTGGTGGCGCGGCGGCTGAAGCTCTTCAAGGAGGCGGCCGAGGCCGGCAACGACTGCGAGGCGGTGCTGAGTGCCCGGTCCGCGCTGGACGACAGCGAGATGGCCAACAAGCATCACCTCGATCACGCGCTCATCTGGGCGCTGCCGGTCTTCGGGTTCATCGGCACCGCGCTGACGATGGGCGCGATGGTCAGCTCGTTCTCCGACGCCCTGGACAGCAAGGGAGACCCCGGCGTGCTGATCGCCGCGCTCAAGCAGCACGTGCTGCCGGAGCTGGCGTCCGCGTTCGGCGTCACCCTGATCGCGTTGTTCCTGAGCGTGCTCTCGTTCGGTGCGATGGCCTTCATCGAGCGGGCGGAGCGGGCCAGCGTGGTGGCCGCCGACGAGGTGTTCCTGACGTACATCGCGCGTCTGCCCGCGAAGCAGGCGGCCCCCGCCATGAGCGGGCTCACTCAGGAGCTGGCCCTGTCCAGGGGCAGGACCGAGGAGCTCGTCAAGGGCCTGGACGCGCTGCGCACCGCGGTGGAGCGGCTGAACGCGGCCGAGAGCAGGCCGCAGAAGTACACCCTGGTGAGGGAGCCGTGAGGAAGCGGGCCATCAGGTCGTTCGCGCCGCCGCTCGACCTGCGCTTCATCGACCTGTTCATGGCCATCGTCCTGGCGCTGTCGTTCGTCGCGATCATGCTGACCGTCGTGGCGCGGATGCTGCCGACGGAGGCGTCCTCACCGCCTCCGCGCCAGGAGACGCGCCAGAGTGTGGCGCAGCTGAAGAAGCAGCTCGACGTCGCCGTGGAGGCCCAGAAGAAGGCCGAGGCCGAGTTGCGCACCGCTCAGGCGAAGATTGCCGAGCAGACCGCCTTCGCACTGCCCTGGTGGCTGATCGGGTTCTGTGCCCTGCTCGGCGTGCTCGCCGTGTTCATGGGCTGGCGTATCCGGCTGTGGAACAAGGGCAACCTGCCACGATTGCGCAGCTGGTTGTTGGTCACCGCGGTGGTGACCGTGGTCACGGCCGTGATCAGGTGGCTGAGCGACGGCGAGGGCTATCTGCTGCTCGCCGCGATCCCCTGGTGGGCCGCCGACGCCCTCTGCCTGGGGCTCCTGCTGGTCGCGTACGTGCTGATCTCCGTCATCCGCGAGAGCCGCGCCACGCTCGGCGCGATCAAGGCTCGGTCGGCGCCCGAATCGATCCCTGAGCGGCATCCGGTGGGATAAATCTCTTCGCGAACGCGGCCATCACCTCCACCGGCCGGCGCGAGTTCCACAGCACGGCCGGCGAATAGCGGCCCGCGTCGAGGACGCCTACGCCGGGGCGGGGGTGCGCGGGCCGAACGCGACTGGGCCGGCTTCCACGACTCGGTGATGGCCGCGGACCTGCGGCTGGAGCGGCCGGGTTCGGGCACCTGCTGCGGCAGGACGTGCTCGACGGCTACCGGAAGGCGCTCAGTGAGCGCAGCCGGCGTGCTCGTCGCGGCGGCGCAGCATCGCCACCAGCATGAGCGGGAACATCGCCACGTGCGCCACCACCATCAGCACCCCGCCGTCGATGGCGCCCAGCCACAGCAGGGGGAAGAGCGGCACGACCGGGAGGAACATCACGGCGCACATCTCCAACGTCGGGGCCCAGCCGTGTCCGCGGATCCGCATCCACGCGGCCATGCCGACCGACATGTCGAACGCCATGACCAGGTACGCGAGCTCCGGTTGCCGGTCGTGGGATAAGCCGAGCCCGAGGGCGGACTGGAGCATGCCAAGCGCGAACATGCCGACGAACATGGCGATGATCATCTCAACATAATGGAGGGCGAATCGGCCCCAGCGGCGGCCGGAGTTCGTGCTTGTCGGTGTCATGCCTCGACTGTCTCCGGGCCGCCATCGGAAGCCAAGGGAGGCGGCCGGGGAGGTCCGGAAACTTGGGTTCTTCGTCCCTCGGACCTACAGTCGAGGCCATGGAGAGACGACGGGTCGTCGTCGTGGCGTACCACGCGGCGGCGTTGCTCGACATCGCATGCGTCACCTCGACGCTGGAGGACGCCAACTGGCACGGCGCCGCGCCGTACTACGAGGTGCGCGTGGCCACACCCGGCGGGCAGGCCGTCACCTCCGCCACCGGGCTGGTCGTCCAGGCCCAGCAGTCGCTGGAGCGGATCACCGGGCCGCTCGACACACTGGTGGTGTCCGGCGGGATCGGCCACGAGGACGCCGCCGCCAACCCGCTCATCGTCGGCCACATCCGCAGGCTGGCCCGGGAGAGCCGCCGCGTCGCGTCCGTCTGCACGGGGGCGTACATCCTCGCCGCGGCCGGGCTGCTCGACGGGCGCCGCGCCACGACCCACTGGCAGGAGGCGCAGACGCTGGCGACCCGGTTCCCCGAGGTGACCGTGGACGCCGACCCGATCTTCATCCGCGACGGGAACGTCTCCACGTCGGCCGGGGTCACCGCCGCGCTCGACCTCACCCTGGCCTTCGTCGAGGAGGACAACGGCACCGAGCTGGCCCGTACGGTGGCCCGCAACCTCGTCACCTATCTGCAGCGGCCCGGCAACCAGGCGCAGATGAGCATGTTCGTCAGCGCCCCCGCCCCCGCGAACAGCCTCGTCAAGCGGACCGTCGAATACATCGCCGCCCACCTGCGCGACGACCTCACCACCCCCGCGCTGGCGGCCGAGGCAGGCGTGAGCGAGCGGCATCTCACCCGGCTGTTCCTCAAGCACCTGGGGCTCACGCCGGGGCGGTACGTCCGGCAGGCCCGCACCGAGGCCGCCGCCCATCTGCTGGCCTCCACGTCGCTGCCGATGGCGTCCGTGGCCGTCCGGTGCGGGTTCGGAACCGCGGAGACGCTGCGGCAGGCGTTCATCGACCGGTACGGGATCCCGCCGTCGCGCTATCGGCTGACGCAGGCGGCTGGGTGACCCGTTTCGGGATACTCGGCCCGCTCCTGGCACGCCGCGCCGACGGGACCGAGATGCCGACGGGCGGT
>NZ_JBFAMX010000071.1:0-30894 GCF_040659615.1 Nonomuraea sp. NPDC049784 | reverse complement strand
ATGATGAACTCGTGGTGGTTGTTTTCGACGCCGCGCTGTGGACAAGGGATGCCCGACGGGCCAGATCTGCACGTCCATGGAACGCATTTACGTGCACCGCGACATCGCCGACGAGTTCGTCAACGCCCTCGTGGACGTCGCCGGCACCTACACCCTCGGAGACGGGCACGACGAGAGCACGGTGCTGGGCCCGCTGGTCGACCGGCGTCAGCGTGACATCGTGGACCGGCACGTCACCGACGCGGTCGAGCGCGGCGCGACCGTCCGCACGGGCGGGACCGTGCCCGAGGGCAGGGGCTTCTTCTACCCCGCCACCGTGCTCACCGGCGTGGACGACTCCATGCTGGTCATGACCGAGGAGACCTTCGGCCCGCTCGCCCCCGTCGCCGTCGTCTCCTCCTTCGAGGAGGGCCTGGAGAAGGCGGCCGGAACGCGTTTCGGCCTTGCGGCCACCGTGTACACCAACGACCCGGCGCACATGGCCGCGGCTCACGGCATCCCCGCCGGTGTCGTGTGGGTCAATCAGTGGCAGGGCGGCGGCCCCGAGCGGCTGTACGAGCCGGCCGGCGACAGCGGCATGGGGGCGACCGGGTCCCGGGCGGCCTACGACGCGGCCACCCGCCCCGTCTCGATCCACGCCGTCCCGGCCGCCCCGGGCGGGTGACGCCTCCCCGTAAGGGTGTCCATGAGGTGTCGCGGTCTGTTCGTCATCGTGTTCGTCTGCTGCGCGTGTCACGCTCGCGGCGGACGGTCGGCCGCCTTCCCTTGATCGTGGTTCGCCGGAGCGCGGCGATCACCTCGTCGGCCGCGGCTTGCGGCACCTCCACCAGCGAGAACCGGTCGGCGATCTCGATCGCGCCGATGTCGCGCCCGCTCAGGCTCGACTCTCCGGCTATCGCGCCGACCAGATCCTGCGGCCTGATCCCCGCACTGCGGCCCACATTGAAGAAGAGGCGTGCCATTCCACCCGCCGGGGCGCGACCGTATCGCTCGCCGGCCGGGGCGGCCTGCCGCCCACGCCGCTTGTCCTCGGTCCGCAGCGCCACCTCGGGAATCTCCTGCTCGTCCAGCGCGGCCCCACTGGACTCGTGCGCCAGCTTGACGGCGGCGAGCGCCACTTCCATCAGGTCGAACTCATCGGCGAGCGACTCGACCACGACGTGGAAGGGCTCAAGGTCGTCCTGAAGAAGGCTTTCCTCCAGCGCGGCACGGGTCAGCTCCATCCGGCGCGCCCGAAGGTCGGCGACGGTCGGCAGCCTCTCCACCGGGATCCGCTGCTTGGTCACCCGCTCTATCGCCTTGAGCATTCGGTGCTCGCGTGGCTCCACCAAGGTCAGCGCCACCCCTTCACGGCCGGCGCGACCCACCCTGCCGATGCGGTGCACGTACGCCTCGGGTGCGGACGGGACGTTGTAGTTGACGACGTGGGTGAGTTGTTCGATGTCGAGGCCGCGCGCGGCCACGTCGGTCGCGACGAGCAGGTCGGCGGTCCCGGCCCGCAGCCGCGACATCACCCGATCGCGCTGCTCCTGCTCCATCCCACCGTGCAGCGCCTCGGCACGGTAGCCGCGCCCGTTCATGGCTTCCGTGAGCTGATCGACCTCCTCACGGGTACGGCAGAAGATGATCGCAGCTGTCGGCGCCTCGATGTCAAGAAGGCGTCCGAGCGCTGCGGGTTTGTGCGCCCTGGCGACCAGGTACGCGCTCTGCTCCACCAACGGCGTCGCCTCGCGCCCCTCCGCCGCCGCATGCCCCATTTCTATCCGTACCGGGTCGTGCAGGTGACGGCGAGCGATCCCATCGATGCGCGGCGGAATCGTCGCGGAGAACAGCACGGTCTGGCGATTTTCGGGAGTGGCCGCGAGAATCGCCTCGATGTCGTCGGCGAACCCCATGTCGAGCATCTCGTCCGCCTCGTCCAGCACGACGGTACGCAACCCCTCCAGGTTGAGCGTCCCCCTGCCGATGTGGTCGAGGGCCCGTCCCGGCGTCGCGACCACGACGTCCACCCCACGCTTGAGCGCCTGCAATTGCCGGTAGATGGGCGCGCCGCCATAGATCGGCAAGACGCGCGCACCCATGATCCGGCCGTACCGATGGAACGCCTCCGAGACCTGAACGGCCAGCTCACGCGTGGGCACCAGCACCAGCGTCACAGGCCCGGCATCACCACCGGCCTGCGGCATACGCTGAAGCACCGGCAACGCGAACGCCGCGGTCTTCCCCGTGCCCGTCGCCGCCTGCCCGAGCAGATCACGCCCCTCCACCAACGGCGGGATCGCCTCGCTCTGGATCGGAGTGGGCTCTTCGTATCCCAGAGCGGACAGCACGTCCAGGAGCTCAGATCGGAGCCCCAGATCGGCGAAGGTGGCCTCGCCGCCGGTTGCATTCATGGTCATCTCCGACTCCTCACAAACTTCCACACCCCTGCTGCCGGTCATCCCCTGGGAAGGACCTCGATGCACCCAAGCCCCCGACCCCCCTGTACATGCTGTCCGGCGACCGGCCGATACGGGAGCATCAGGGTGCAGTCCCGTCCCTGCCCGGCACGGCGGTCGTCGCCGTCCCAGCGCGCGTAATACCGCAGCTCTACCCTTGCCCAGGGTCAGGGAACGCCTCAAGCCAGCCGCCATGCGACCGAGCACCAGGCTCAATCGCCCCGACCGGACTCACGCCGACAGGCGACAACGTTCTCACATACAGACGATCAGCCGCTACTTCACGGCGTGACAGAAGATGGCACCGCACCTTCCGAAAATTGCATCCATGCAGTTCAAGCAGCTCTTGGCGGGCTCGTGCCGTCCGGATGAACAAGGTCGCACCGCGCCCGCACGAGCAGGTCACCGCCTCCGGGTTGCGGGTGCACCTGCCCGCGCACTCCTTCGTCACCGGCGGCCTTGTCACAACCCCGCCCGACTACCCGGGACGGCTCCAACGCGGCGGGTAAGGAGGCGTAGGCCCAGGCGACGTTGCGGCTCTGGCCGCGGGGCGCAGCGACATTGTCCTGCTGTCCATCCCGCACCTAACGATCGGCCCCGGGATCACCCGCTTCGTCGAGCAGTTCGCCACCTCGCTGGCCCACGCCGGGCTGACCCTGGTCACCCACCTGGCCGGAGCGCCCGGGCGGTCGCTTCCCGACGTCTGCGCCGCCATCGACGCCTCCGTGGTGGCCAGCCTCGATCCATTGGACGACGACACCGCCCAGGCTCTCCGCGACGCGGGCGCGGACATCGTGTTCACCACCGAGGTGGAGCCCCACCTCGCCATGCAGCACACAGCCGCCTCCAGGCCGAGCACCTCATCGCCCTCGGCCATCGGCGCCTCGGCTACGCCATGCCCGACCACCCACTCCTGCGCAAGATCGCCGACGACCGGCTGCTCGGGGTCGCCAACGCCTGCGCCCGAGCAGGCATCGACCCCCCTCTGGCGCTCGACACCAAACTCGGCACCACCGCGATGGCACGCGCGGCGCGGCGGTGGCGCCGGGAGTCGGTGACGGCCGTGTGCGCCTACAACGACGAGGTCGCCATCGCGCTCCTGGCGGGCATGCGCCGCGCCAAGCTCGCCGCTCCCGGAGATCTGGCGGTCATGGGCGCCGACGACATCCCCCTCGCCCAGGTGGCCGATCCGCCGCTCAGCACGATCGCCTTCGACCTGGAGAAGGTGGGCCGTTCGCTGGCCGAGGCGGTCGTGGCCAGACTGTCGGGCGGCAAACCGCGCCTGACGCCGGCCTCGTTGTCTCCGCACGTCATCCACCGCGCGTCCACCTGAGAGTCGTCCGTCGCTCCACCGCGCCCCCGGGTGCCGATCAACAGGGCTGAAGGCTGCCGCGTCCTGACATTCGTTTTGACCCTTTGAGTACCGGTATTGACCTTATTGATCCGCTCACTTCGGCGATCGATCATCGAGGGCAGTAGCGCTTCCTCACCTCAGGAAGGATCTTCATGATTCGCCGCGCATCGTTAGCCGTCCTGCTCGCCCTCAGCACCCTCACCCTCATCAGCTCGCCCGCGCACGCCCGCGCCTGTAGGATCGACTACCACTGCGAAACGTACTACTACAGCGACTCCGACCACACCACGCTGGTGGGGATCAAGTACGAGAACTGCGTCGGGGATGAGACGTGGGTGGGCAGCCGCGGGTCGTATCCGGAGTTCTACGAGACCCCCTGCTGAGCGTCCGCACCTGATCACCTTCGGCGCCGAGTCGCGCGAGCGCGGCATCGGCGCCGCGCATGTGCACCGCCCGATCCGAGGCGGCCGTCAGTAGACCTCGGCGGTGACATATGCGGCCGACCGTGCCGGCGCCGGCCTGGCAGCGGTTCGGCGCGGACTACCCGCCCATGGTGTGCACGTCCGGGTGGCCGGACAGCGCCGCCATCCACCTCCTGCGCGCGCTGGACGGTGTCACACCGCACTATCACGGCGACTTCGCGCCGTGGGACACCGAGTTGGCGCCGCTGATGCGAGCGTGCGGGATCGCGGTGCCCGAGGAACTGGGGGCGGAGCGCCCTTTCGACGACCTGGCGGGATAAGAAAGGTTATTTACTACTACCGCTCTCGTTCGTATGGTGGTCTCAACCCCCAGGAGGCGGCAATGAAGATCCGCAGCGCCCTGACTGTGTTGGTCATCCTCTTAGCCAGCCCCGTATCCGTCCCGCAGAGTGCCACGGCCGCGTCGGTCGTGGCCTTCGACGCTGTGGTCCCCAGACCCGCGAGCGCGAGCCCGTCGGCGGGCGTGACGTACCAGATCACCTCCTCCACCGCCGTCTACAGCGACGCGCCAGAGGTCGGCGACCAGCTCGCCCGGCAGCTGCGGCCCTCGACCGGCTATCCGATCCCGATCGTGACCACGCCCCCGGCCGACGGGATCACGTTGCGGCTCGGCAGCGTGAGCGGCGGCGACGAGGCGTACCAGCTCGACGTGACGACCTCGGCGATCACCGTGCTGGCCAACCGCCCGGCCGGGCTGTTCAACGGGGTGCAGACGTTGCGCCAGCTGCTCCCGTACGCGGCCGACAGCGCCACCGTGCAGCCGGGGCCGTGGCCGGTGCCCGGCGGGCGGATCGTGGACCAGCCGCGTTACCCGTACCGGGGCGTGATGCTCGACGTGGCCCGGCACTTCTTCCCCGTCGCGGCCGTCGAGCGGTACATCGACCAGATCGCCCTCTACAAGATCAACTACCTGCACCTGCACCTCGCGGACGACCAGGGCTGGCGGATCGTGATCGACTCCTGGCCCCGACTGGCCACGTACGGCGGCAGCACGGCCGTCGGCGGCGACCCGGGCGGCTACTACACCAAGGCCCAGTACCAGGAGATCGTCTCCTACGCCGCCGCCCGCAATATCACGATAATTCCGGAAATCGACATGCCGGGGCACACCAACGCCGCCCTCGCCTCCTACGCCGAGCTGAACTGCGACGGCGTCGCCCCGCCCCTCTACACCGGCACGGACGTCGGCTTCAGCTCGCTGTGCACGTCCAAGGAGATCACCTACACGTTCGTCGACCAGGTGCTCGGCGAACTCGCCGCGATCACCCCCGGCCCCTACCTGCACCTCGGCGGCGACGAGGCCAGCTCGACACAGCCCGCCGACTACACGACGTTCATGAACAGGGCGCAGGACATCGCCGCCGCCCACGGCAAGACGGTCGTCGGCTGGCACGACATCGTCAACGCCACTCCGCTGCCCACCACGATCGCCCAGTACTGGGGCACCACCCAGCGCGACACGGCGGTCGCCACGGCGGGCAGGAAGGTCATCATGTCCCCGGCCAGCCGCGCCTACCTGGACATGAAGTACAACCGGCGCACCCCGCTCGGCCAGACCTGGGCCGGGGCGATCGAGGTCAAGGACGCCTACGGCTGGGACCCTGGCGCCTACCTCACCGGCCTGCCGCCATCCCAGGTGATGGGCGTGGAGGCGCCGCTGTGGACCGAGACGATCAGGACCTCGGCCGACATCGAGTACATGGCGTTCCCGCGCCTCCCGGCGCTCGCCGAGCTGGCGTGGTCACCGTACAGCACGCATGACTGGACCGCTTTCAAGCAGCGCCTGGGCGCGCAGGGGCCGCGCTGGCGCGTCATGGGGGTCAATTACTACCACTCCACGCAGATCGCCTGGCCTGCCGGTTCTTAGGAGCTCCGCATGTTCCGACGTGTCCTCGCCCTGCTTCTGCTGATCTTCGCGACCGGGATCGTGAGCGCGGGCAGCGCCGGCGCCGCCGTCGGCTCGACCGAGCTGACGGCGGGCTGGGCGCTGCGCTCGGCCACCGGCCTCGCGGACACCGGAGCCACCATCTCCCAGGTCGGGTACGGCACAGCGGGCTGGCAGCCGGTCACGCTGCCCTCGACCGTGCTGGCCGGGCTGGTGGCGGGTGGCGTCTACCAGAACGTCTACTTCGGCCAGAACCTGAAGAACGTGCCGGACCTGACCGGTCAGGATTGGTGGTTCCGCGGCGAGTTCACCGCCGCGGCGTCCTCGCCCGGGCAGGTGTACTGGCTGCGCTTCAAAGGGCTCAGTTACCGGGCACAGATCTGGCTGAACGGCGTCCAGCTCGACGCGAACGCGGTCGGCACGTTCGTCAACCGTGAGTACAACGTCACCAGCACGATCAACCCGGGCGCGGCCAACGCGCTGGCGATCAAGGTGACGCCGCCCGCGCACGACTGCAAGGACCTGTCCACCTGCACGGTCGACTGGAACCCCGAGGTTCCCGACATGAACGCGGGTGTCTGGAACAGCACGTTCCTGGACACCACCGGTTCCGTCGCGCTGCGCGACCCGTACGTGAAGACGACCCTGAGCGGGACCGCCGCGGACCTGACCGTGTACGTGGACGCGATCAACGCCACGAACGCCCCGGTCACCACCACCGTCAGCGGCACGATCACCAAGACCGGCCAGACCACGCTCAGCTTCTCCCAGAACGTCACGCTGAACGCCGGCGAGCGGAAGGAAGTCGCGTTCGCGCCCATCCACGTGACGAACCCGGTGCTGTGGTGGCCCTACCAGTTCGGCAGCCCCGAACTCTACCGGCTCACCGTCAGCGCGGGCACGTCCGACACCAAGGCGATCGACTTCGGCATCCGCCAGTTCACCGACTACCGCACCACGGTCAACGGCACGTCGTTCGCCGGCTACAAGGTCAACGGCCAGCCCATCCTGCTGCGCGGCGGCGGTTACGTGTGGGACATGATGCAGCGCTGGGACGCCAAGACCAACGCCGCGCACATCGCCTACGTCAAGGGCATGGGCCTGAACACGATCAGGCTGGAGGGCACGCTGGGCAACGAGGAGCTGTACGACCTGGCCGACAGGAACGGCATCATGATCATGCCGGGCTTCGTCTGCTGCAGCGCCTGGGAGAACGACAGCGGCTGGACCGCCGAGCAGGAGCAGGTGGCCCAGAAGTCGCTTGAGAGCCAGATGCGCGCCCTGCGGCATCACGCCGCGACGTTCATGTGGAACTACGGCAGCGACCAGCCGCCCACCGCCGCGCACCTGGCGGCGTACAAGAACATCGCCACCGCGCTGCACTGGCAGAACCCCACCCTCGACAACGTCGCCACCTGGGCGAACCCGGACGCGGGCATGAAGATGGACGGCCCGTACGTCTGGGAGCCCCCGGTGCTGTGGTGGGACCAGTCGCGCGCGGGCAGCGCGTTCGGCACGACCGGAGAGGAGGGCACCGAGTCGCCGCCACCGCTGGAGAGCCTCGAACAGTTCCTGGCCCCCGCCGACCAGTGGCCGATCGGCGCGACCTTCAACTACCACGCGGGCAAACCGCGCAGCGTCTTCGACAACATCACCCCGTTCACCGACGGGCTCAACAAGAGGTACGGCACCGCCACCTCGGCGGCCGACTACTCGCGCAAGTCGGAGCTGCAGAACTATGAGAACACGCGCTCGTTCTTCGAGGCGTGGAGCGCCAAGCAGCACGTGCAGTCGTTCGGGTCGATCTTCTGGATGCTGAACAACGCCTGGCCGTCGGTGCACTGGAACCTCTACGACTACTACTTCAAGCCCGGCGGCGGGTATTTCGGGGCCCGGAAGGCCACCGAGCCCGTGCACATCTCCTACGACTACTTCACCAGGAACGTGCACGTGGTGAACTCCACCCTGACGGCCCGCTCCGGACTGACCGCCACCGCCGCCGTGTACAACCTTCCTGATCTCACGCAGAAATACAGCACCTCGGTCCCGGTCACGGCCCCGGCCAATGCCGGAACCCAGGTGCTGACAATTCCGGCGCTGACTGGTCTGTCGGGCACGTACCTGATCAGGCTCCAACTCAAGGACGCGGCGGGCGCCAAGGTCAGCGACAACGTGTACTGGTACTCGACCTCGCCCGACACCCTGAGCAGCAAGAGCAACTGGTACAGGTCCACGCCGAAGAACTACGCCAACCTCACCGGGCTGAACGGACTGGCCACGGCGAACGTCACCGCCACGGCCACGCGCACGGTGTCGGGGACACAGGAAACCGTCACGATCACCCTTGCCAACCCCGCGGGCCTGGCCTTCTTCGTCCGACCGGAGATCACGACGGGCAACGGCGGGCGCGAGGTCGTGCCGGTGAGCTACACCGACAACTACGTCACGCTCTGGCCGGGAGAGTCCACCACGATCACCGCCGTGTACCAGACCGCCGACCTCGGCGGCCGGCAGCCGTATCTGCGGGTGCGCGGCTACAACGTCCCGACCTCCTCGATCCCGGTGAGCTGACCGGCCCACAGCGGGTTCGCCCCGGAGACCGAGCATGGTCAGGGCGGACCCGCGGGCCGCGAACACCGCCTCCACGGCCGTTTCCAGGGCCAGGCCGTCGAGCGCGCCCCGCGCGGACCAGATGGAGCAGCAGCCGGCGCCGTCCTTGACGGGACGGCACCGCGGAGATCCTGCACGCAGGCCTAACCGAACGTTATGCAGTCCGGGTTCGGAATCGGCATGGATTTCCCGGTGTCCGTCAGCTTCCCGGACCGCGGATCGATGCTGAACGGGTTGACGGTGCTGCTCACCTGATTCGCCACGAGCATCCACCTGCTGCCGCGGTGAATCGAGAAACTCCACGGCGACACGCCGCCGCAGGGAATGCGCTGGACGAGCGTGAGCCGGCCCGTTCTCCAGCCGGCCGCGAAGACGACAATGGTGTTCTCACCTCGATTCGAGGTGTATACGAAGCGGCCGTCGCGGCTCATTCCCAGCTCGGCCGCGCTCTTGGTGCCGGTGTATTCGGGTGAGTCGGTGGACAGGCTCTGACCGCCGATATAGGACAAGCCGCCGGGCGTGCCCGAGCTGTCCGTCGTCACCTGGCCGATCAGGTCAAGAACGCCGGTCGCCCGGTCGATCCGGAACGCGGAGACGGTGCCGCCGGCGTCCCCGCTGCCGACGTAGCGAACCGGCTTTGACGGGTGCTCCGCCTGCCAGCTCGAATTCACCTGCGCCACGATTCCGAACGGGGCCATGATCCCGTCATCGGGATCGAACCAGGCGCCGTTCACCTGCCCGCCCCCGCGGGTCAGCGTGAGCGCGACGCGGCGGCGGTCGTCCGAGAGGATCGGTCCTGGTGGTCGCGGCGGCACGACTGCACCCATCGCTCCATGGTCGGCCTTCCGCGGTCTTTCGTGCCCCAGGTGGTCATTTCACGACTGGGGTGCCGGTCAACGATGGAGCGCGTCCGGGCTGTCGTCCTGGACCAGGAAGCCACCGGATTGGTGATGCCAGAGCCGGGCGTAGGAACCTTCGCTCTGGAGCAGCTCGCTGTGGGTGCCCTGCTCCACGATGCGTCCCTGGTCGAGTACGACAAGCTGATCCATGCGGACGACGGTGCTCAGACGGTGGGCGACCACGAGCGCGGTACGGTCCCGCATCAAGTGCCACAAGGCTTCCTGGACGAGGATTTCACTCTCCGAGTCGAGGGCACTGGTCGCCTCGTCCAGCAGCAGGATCGGGGCGTCGCGCAGGATGGCGCGGGCGAGGGCGACGCGTTGCCGCTGGCCGCCGGAGAGTTTGACGCCGCGCTCGCCGACCAGGGTGTCGAATCCGTCCGGCAGAGACTCGGCGAACTCCGTGACATGCGCCGCCTGCGCGGCTTGGAGGATCTCGGCATCGGTCGCACCCGGCCTGGCGAACGCGATGTTGTCACGCACCGACCGGTGGAACATGGCGGGCTCCTGAGGGACATAGGCGATCAGGCTGCGCAGGTCGGATTGGCGTAGCCGGGTGATGTCCTGGCCACCTATGAGGATCCGGCCTCCGTCGATGTCCATGAGGCGCAGCAACAGCCGGGTGAGGGTGGTCTTGCCGCCTCCGGACCGGCCGACCAGCCCGATCTTGGTGCCGCTGGGGATGTCCAGGTCCAGGCCCTCGAACAGGGGCGGGCCCTCGGTGTGCGCGAACCTCACCAGCTCGAAGCGGACGCCTGCGTCCGCCGGGCGCAGCGGCTGCGGGTCGGCCGGATCGACCACGGTCGCCGGTACGAGGAGCAGTTCGGTGAACTGGGCCGCTTCGGTGAGCGTGCTCTCCATGCGCCGGTATATCTGGTTGAACTCGAACATGATGCTGATCGTGTTCGAGTAGTAGGTGAACGTCACCACGATGGCCTCCACGCCCAGGCCGCCTCGGAGCGCCACGGCAAGGAGCAGGCCCACGGCACTGGTGAGGACCGATATCGGGGCGACAACGGTGTCCACCCGGAGGTTGCCGTAATCCCAGGAACGGAGCGTCAGCCTCTGCTGCTCGGCGATCCTGGCCCGGTGTTCGGTGGCTTCGCGGTCCTCGGCGGCGAACGCCCGGACGGTCTCCATGTTGGAGAGCACATCGGCGACGTGGCCCGACACCAGCACCTTGGCGGCCTCGCGTTGGTCGACCAGCCGTTGGCGGCGGCGAACGAGCGGGGCGACGAGAAAGCCGGTGACGATGATGAGGCCCACGAGAACAAGGACCAGCAGCGGGTCATACTGCCACAGCACCACCGAAGCGAAGACCAGCGGCACCACCTTCGCCATGATCGAGAACGTGAGCGTGTCGGCGAACTCCTCGAACCTGCCGGAGAACCCCAGCACCCGTTTGGTCAGCGAACCGGCGAAGTTGTCATGGAAGAACGCGGCGTCCTTGGCCAGCAGCTCGTCCATGCCCACCACGCTGAGCCGCTCGATGCCCCGGGCGTCCATACGGTTCAGGAAGTGCAGTCCCACCCGCCACAGCGCCTCGCCCGCCAGCAGCAGCGCGCCGAAGCCGAGCACGTAGGGCAGTAGCGCGTCGATGGAGCCGTCCCCGCCACCGGACAGATGCCCCACAAGCCCGGCCACCGCCAGCGGCGCCAGGTAGAACAGGCAGATGTTCCCCATCGCCGGCAGCGTCAGCGCGGGCACCGTGACCCGCCACTGGCGCGTCAGCTCACCGCAGTAGTAGCGCAGTGCCAGCAGAACCGCCGACCTTCGTACAGATGGACCATCTCCGGAGTCCCCGACTGATCCGAGCACAGCCATCCGCCCTCCCGAATGCCGACGCCGCCGTGGCCATGGTGCCGCAGCGTGCACAGCGGAGCGAGCGATTTTTCTGGCCACCCCGGGCCGTGGAGGTCGGGATGTGCAAGTTGGCGCCGTTATGAGTCCTGAGCAAGACTGACGCCGATCGAACCCGTGGCGGATCACTCCCGCAGTTCAAGGGGCGGCGACGGATTTCCCTCCGGCGGCCGGTCTTGATACCGGCCGAACCGATCATCGTCAGCCGTGAATGAGCGGAACCCCCGATCCCGTGCCCCGGAGCGCGGGATCGGGGTCTTGCGTCAGAAGTACCTGGGCGTCAGGTCGGTCGTCGGCCAGCTGGTCACGGTGCCGATGGCCTTGCCGAGCACCGGGTCGATCGAGTCGAACTCGGGGGTGCCCTCCTCGGCCCTGCGGTTGAAGATGGCGCAGTAGCTGACGCCGTTCTGGACCCGTGCGAGGAAGCTGAACGTCCCGGGCATCGAGCCGTTGTGCCAGGTGTTGAGCCCACCGACGTTGTTGTTGCGCACGTTCCAGCCGAAGCCGTACCACGACCCGCCCGAGGTCACCCCCGTCTCCGGCTTGGCGAACACCCGGGACAGCGACGTGGAGTTGAGCACCGGCCCCGCGGCGTCGAACATGAAGCCCCACTTGACCAGGTCGACGGCCGAGGCCAGCCATCCACCGTTGGCGTCCTGGTTGGCCATGTTGAAGCCGCCGTAGGGGAAAGGCACGGTGGTGCCGTCCCCGCCGAGGACCGTCTTGCGGGTGTACTTCGACTCGTACGTCACTTCGCCCGGGAAGGCCTGGGCGGCCAGGCTGCGGCCGAGCCGGGGCCGGGTGATCTTCAGTGGCGCGAGCAGCTTCTGCTGGATGTACGACTCATAGCTCTGCCCCGACACCTTCGCGATGATCCGGCCGAGCAGCATGTAGCCATAGTTGCTGTAGGCGTAACGCGAGCCGGGCGCGAAGTCGAGCTTGCGCCCGGTGGTGAACTCCATGATGTCGTCGTGGCCGATCGGCAGCGGCGCATCGAGCGCGGCCGAGATCGCATAGTCGGACCAGAGCGGGTCGAGCGACGCGTCCCTGTCCCAGCCGCCGGTGTGCTGGAGCAGCCGCCACAGGGTCACGTTCGCCAGCCGGGGGTCGGCCGTGGCGGACAGCCCGAGCAGCTTGGTGACGGGGGTGCCCAGAGTCAGCTTGCCGTCCTGGGCCAGCCGCGCGATGGCCGCCCCGGTGAGGCTCTTGCTCAGGCTGGCGATCCGGAACAGCGAGGTCGGCTGCACCTTGGTCGCGACCCCGTTCCGGGTGTACGTCCCGTAGCCGCGGGCCAGCAGGATCTTCCCCTTCCGGGCCACCGCAAGCTGCGCGCACGTGATGTTGCGCTCCTGGATGTACTTCTTCACCGCCGCGTCGAACCCGGCGAGCTGCGACGGGACGATACCCGTGATGACGAGCGCGGCCGATGCGGCCTCCGCTGGCCGAGCGCCCAGGGCGAGGACGGGCACCATACCAGCGCTCGCCTGGAACAGCCTGCGTCGGCTGAGGGACGCCACAATTTCCTCCGATGACTCGGGAACATCAAGAGGCAACTACTACCACAGACACCTTAATATCGGTCGCTAGCAGCAGATTTCCGGACACTCTTATGGCCGGGCGGTCGCCGGGGCGGGGCGCGCGCCGCACCGTGGCCCGATCAGTACCCTGGCCATCATGCACGGGCGTGTAAATCAGATCGTGGTGGATTGCCGGGATCCGCAGAGGCTGGTTCGCTTCTGGGCTGCTCTGCTCGGTGGCGACCCGGTGCATCGCGCCCGAGGCTGGTCGCACGTCGAACCGCCCGGGAGCGTACGACTGGCGTTCCAACCGGTCGCCGAGGACAAGGCCATAAAGAACCGGCTGCATCTGGACATCGAGGTCGACGTCATCGATTCGGCCACTGACCGCGCGCTGCGGCTGGGTGCCACGCGGATCGGCGAGACGGTGACCGACGATCAGGGCTCCTTCCAGGTCATGGCCGACCCGGAAGGCAACGAGTTCTGCTTCGTCTGTGATTAGCGGGTGTTCATTGGTGGTCTATGAGCACTGAGGGTCCGCGTTCGCCGGAGAGAGCCGGTCGTCTTCGCGGTAAAGAGTCATCAGCAGCGGCCGGGTCAGGGCGGCCATCTCGGCGGGCGAGCGCGGGCATCCGTGCTGAAGCCAGTCGGTGGCGACCCCGATGAGCGCTCCCGCGGTGAACGCGGCGGGCACGTCGTGCGGAACGTGGACCGTGTAGTCGGTGGGCGATGGGGCGTCGTCGCCGGTGGCGGCCCGGCGCGCGCCGAGGTAGGCCGCGACGGTGGCGCGGCGGCGTACGTGGTCGATGACGCGCGCGCTCCCCTGGGGTCCGAGCACGCTGCGGTAAAGGCCGGCGTGCTCGTCGAGGTGGGCGAAGAAGGTCAGCAGGGTGTCGGGGGTCGCGTGCGAGGTGTCCCCGGTGCCGGGGTCGGGTATGGCTTCGATCAGGTCGTCGATCATCGCGGTGCAGGCGGCCTCGGCCAGTTCGTGCACGTCACGGTAGTGGTCGTAGAACGTGGAGCGGCTCACCCCGGCGCGTTCGGCGACATCGGCGACGCTGATTCGGGACAGGTCGCGGCCCTGGACGAGGTCGATCAGCGTGCGTTGCAGGGCCGCCTGTGTGCGGCGCACCCGCGGGTCGGTCAGTTCGCTGTCTCTGTCTCTGGGGAAGGCCACGCCTCAGTGTACTGTGGCCTACATCTGTAGGTTAGCCTACGGATGTAGGGAAGTTGGAATGGCATGCTGATTGGGGACAATCGTGACCGCTGACTCCGCTGAGACGCTCCAGATCACCCGCACCTGCCCGTACGCTCCGCCCGAGCAGCACCTTCGCTTCCTGCGTGAGCAGCCCGTCACCAAGGTCACGCTGCCGGGGGGTTCGTCCGCCTGGGTCGCCGCCCGTTATCAGGACATCCGCACGGTCCTGAGCGACCCGCGCTTCACCGCCGACCGCCGCCATCCCAACGCCCCCAGGCTGAACGGCGAGATGGGGCCGGGCCAGTCGCCGCTGCCCAAGATGATGCTGGAGATGGACCCGCCCGAGCACGGTCAGGCGCGTCGCGCCGTGATCGGGGAGTTCACCGTCAGGCGCATGGCGGCACTGCGGCCGCGCATCCAGCAGATCGTGGACGAGCACCTCGACGCCATGCTGGACGGCCCGCGCCCGGTCGACCTGGTGCGGGCGCTGGCCCTGCCGGTGCCCTCACTGGTGATCTGCGAGTTGCTCGGCGTGCCATACGACGAGCACGACTTCTTCCAGACGCACTCCGCGCAGTTGCTCAACCGCACCATCACGGCGCAGGAACGGCAGCACGCGTCCCTTGAACTGGCCATTTACCTGGACAAGCTGATCAGGGCCAAGGAGGAGGACCCCACCGACGACCTGCTCGGCCGCCAGGTGCTCAAGCAGCGTGAGAGCGGCGGGGTGGACCATGGCGCACTGCTCAGCCTGGCGTTCCTGCTGCTGATCGCCGGGCACGAGACCACGGCCAACATGATCTCGCTGGGCACGTACATGCTGCTGCAGCACCCCGACTCGCTCGCCGCGCTGCGCGAGGACCCGGGCAAGACGCCGGGCGCGGTCGAGGAACTCCTGCGGCACTTCACCATCGCCGAGTTCGCCATCATGCGCGTGGCCATCGAGGATGTGGAGCTCGGCGGCACGGTCATCCCTGCGGGAGAAGGCGTGCTCACGCTGGCGAACGCCGGCAACCGCGACCCGGAGGTGTTCGCGGACGCCGACAGGTTCGACATCGAGCGCGACGCTCGCAGCCACCTGGCGTTCGGCTTCGGCCCGCACCAGTGCCTGGGCCAGAGCCTCGCCCGCGTGGAGCTGGAGATCGTCTTCAACAGCCTGTTCCGGCGGATCCCCGGCCTGCGGCTGGCCGTCCCCGCCGAGCAGCTCGGGTTCAAGGACAACGCCAGCGTCTACGGCATGCACGAGCTGCCCGTCACCTGGTGACGCCGGCCTGTGCCAGGAGCTTGGCGTAGCCGGGTGCGTCCAGCCTGGTCGAGACGTACCAGGCAGTGCCCGATCCCACCTGATGCCGGGTGACCGCCGGGCGGCCGTCGGCGTACGTCGCGGTCGCCGTGGCGCCCGTCAACCGGACGGCCTCGCTCCAGAAGTCGCCGGTCGTCCCGTCGGACAGCGTCACGGGGCTGGTCAGCAGGTGGAACTCCTCGACGCGGACACCGAGGACCTCGCGCAGGGCGCCGGGATAGCCGCCCAGCCGGACGCGGGTGTCGGGATCCACGACGCCGCTGAAGTACGACACGATCAAGGTGCCGCCGCCTTCGACGTACGCGACGAGGTTGGCGGCAGCCTCGTCGGAGATCAGGTAGAGGGACGGCATCAGGACAGCCCGATAGCGTGAAATGTCGTGGGAAGGGTAGACGAAGTCGGCGGTGATGTCGTGCCGCCACAGCACCCGGTGCGCTTGCTCCACCGACGCACGGAAGTCCAGCCCGGTGGCGGGCAGGGCGGGGTTCTGAAGCGCCCAGCCTGCCTCGTCGTCCCAGAGGATGGCCACCCCGGCAGCCTCGGCGGGGCGCGCCGGAGGCAGAGTGCTGAGCGTCCGGCCCAGTTCCGTGACCTCGCGGAAGACACGACTGTCGGCGCCCGCGTGCGGGACCATGCCCTGGTGCCACTGCTCCGCCCCGCCGCGTGAGGCCCGCCACTGGAAGTGCAGCACTCCGGCGGCCCCACGGGACACGTACTCGAGGCTGCGCCGGACGTGCTCTCCCGGCTCCAGCGTGAGTGTCCGCTCGGGGGTGTACATGGCCGCGACGCCCTGCTCCATCAGCATCCACGGCTTCCCGCGCGCCCAGGAGCGGGCGAGGTCGGAGGCGAAGGCGATCTGGGCGAGGCCGCCGTCGCCGGGTTCGTCGGTGTAGTGGTCGATCGCCACGAGATCGACCTCGGCCGACCATTTCCAGTGGTCCAGGGGCGTCCATCCGGCCATCACGTAGTTGGTGGTCACCGGCTGGTCGCCGTGAACTCGCAGGATGTCGCGCTGCTCGCGGTAGTGGGCGAGCAGCGCGTCGGAGCAGAACCGGCGGTAGTCCAGCAGTTGGGCGGGGTTCGCCCGATACTGGGTGGCCCGCGGCGGCAGGATCTGCTCCCACGACGAGTAGTACTGGCTCCAGAACGCCGTGGTCCACCTGTCGTTGAGCGCGTCGAGGGACTTGTGCCGGTCACGCAGCCAGGCGCGGAAGACCGCCGCGCAGTGATCGCAATGGCAGATCGTGCCGTACTCGTTGTGCACGTGCCACATGGCCGTCGCCGGGTGCGCGCCATACCGCTCGGCGAGCGCCGTCACGATGCGGCGCGAGGCCTCCCGGTACGCGGGAGCGTTGACGCAGTACGTGTCCCGGCTGCCATGGGCGAGCCGCACCCCGTCGGCACGCACCGGCATCGCGTCCGGGTAGGCCAGAGTGAACCAGGGCGGCGGAGACGCGGTCGGGGTCGCCAGGTTGACCTGGATGTCGTTGTCGTGCAGCAGGTCGAGCACACGATCGAGCCATCCGAATTCGTAGACCCCTTCCGACGGCTCAAGCCGCGACCAGGAGAAAACCCCCACGGTGGCGAGATTGACACGCGCCTGGCGCATCAGCTCGACATCCTCCTGCCAGACGTCCTCGGGCCACTGTTCGGGGTTGTAGTCTCCGCCGAAGAACACGCTTTCTCCTTGGTGATGTCTAGTCGCTGCCGGTGACGAAGCCCTGGATGGCGACCACCGCGCCGCCACGGGCCCATTCGCGAAAGTCGTCGTCCGCCTCGATGATCACGTCGGCCGAGTTCGTCACGTCGCGCCGGTCCGCGCTGAGGGCCCGGTCAAGGTCGTCCTTCGCGACGCGGGCCAGTTCAACGCCTTCGCCGGCCACGATCACCCTCTTGACCATGGAGAACGTCGCGATGTGCGCGATGAGCCTGCCGAGAGCGGCCGCGGCCTCGCCGACGACGCTGAGGCACACCTTGTCCCCTCCCGCGGCCAGGCGCATCACCTCCTCGTACGTCACCGGCCGCCGCAGCCCTTGCCCGGCGGCGGTCACGACCGACTCGCTGGACAGGTACGCGGCGGCGCATCCGCGGTGGCCTTCCTGGCACATCGGTCCGCCGCCGTTCAGCACCAGGTGGGC
Organism: Nonomuraea sp. NPDC049784; assembly: GCF_040659615.1. Taxonomy (NCBI): domain Bacteria; kingdom Bacillati; phylum Actinomycetota; class Actinomycetes; order Streptosporangiales; family Streptosporangiaceae; genus Nonomuraea; species Nonomuraea sp. NPDC049784. The sequence goes on along the minus strand of NZ_JBFAMX010000071.1, from coordinate 13,210 downwards.
GAACATGCCGAGGTCCGCCTCGGTCGCGGTCACCAGGTGATCGTGCACGACGAGGGCGTAGCCGATCCCCGCCCCGATCGACACGAGCGCGAAGTCACGCAACCCGCGGGCCGCCCCGAACCAGTGATGCTGGTGGGCCAGCGCCGCCACGTCGTTCTTGACCACACACGGGACGCCCAGCGCCTGCTCGAGCAGTGGCTTGAGCGGCACCTGCCGCCAGCCGAGGAAAGCTGAGTCGACCAGCCGCTCGCCGCCGAGCTGAACCGCGGCGCGGGCGTCGCCGGCGAGCGTGACACCGGCGCCGACGGGTGGTCTGCCGCCGCCCGACAGCTCCTCGAGCAGCCGCCTGGCCTGGCGGCACACGGCCTCAGGCGTGTGGTCGGAGATCGGCTCGTCGCGAGCCGCGACGATCTCCGCGCGCAGGTCGGTGACGACGGCGTGGACGTGGTCCGCGGTCAGCTTGACGCCGAAGAAGCGGTGCTCGCCTACGGCCACGTCCAGGGGCCGGGTCGGGCGGCCGTTGACCGGGTCGTGCACCACGTCGCCTTCGACGAGGAGCCCGGCGTCGACCATGGGCTTGGTCAGTCTCGTCAGGCTGCCTGTCGACAGGCGCAACGTCCTGGCCAGCGCGGTCCTGGACGCGGGACCGTGGATGATGAGCTCCTTGACGATGGAGCGTGCCGCTTCGGGCAGGTCGTCCCACATGCCGGACCAGCTCCCGGTCTCAACCCCCACCAGCGCCCCCTGTTGGCTTTGCGGCGAAACTACCATGTCCGCCGCGTAACTGCACCTTCACCACCAAATCCCTGAAAAGTGCAGATACGTAGTGACATTACTCTCACCTTGTCTCTAAGTTGGCTTTGTTGCGAAGCCAGCTTGCTTCGCATGAAGGAGGCACGGATGCGTATCACGAGGCTCGGCGGCTCCATCGCCGCGCTCGGCACGGCCGCCGTCCTGGCGGCCTGCTCGTCGGGCACGCCCGGGAGCACCGGCACGCCGGCGGCTGACGCCGGGCCGGTCACGCTGGAGTTCTGGTGCTGGGGCGCGCCCCAGAAGGCCAAGGTCGAGGCGTTCAACAAGGCCCACCCGAACATCCAGGTCAAACACACCGACGTGGGCGGTGGCACGGACACGGCGACCAAGCTGCTGACGGCGAACCGGGCCGGCAACGGCCCCGACGCCGCCTGCATGGAATACGAAACCCTGCCTTCCATGATCGTGGCCGGGGCGCTGGCCGACATCTCCAGTTACACCGGCGACGTGAAGAACGCCTTCAGCCCGGAAGTGTGGGACCTCACCAGTTTCGACGGCGCCGTCTACGGAGTGCCGCAGGACGTCGGCCCGATGGTCCTGGTCTACAACAAGAAGCGTTTCCAGGAGCTGAAGATCGAGCCGCCCGCCACCTGGCAGGACTTTGCAAAGGTCGCGGCGGACGTGCGCAAGAAGGACCCGGAGTCCTACCTCGCGACGTTCGCGCCGGCGGAGTTCGGCAACTTCGCCGGGCTGGCCCAGCAGGCCGGCGCCTCCTGGTGGAAGGTCCAGGACCAGACGTGGACGGTGGGCATCGCCGACCAGGCATCCCTTGAGGTGGCCGACTTCTGGCAGGGGCTCATCGACAAGGATCTCGTCAAGGCCGAGCCGCTGCTCACCCCCGAGTGGAACAACAAACTGAACAAGGGCAAGATCCTCACCTGGCCGAGCGCCCTGTGGGCGCCGGGCGTGCTGTACGGAATCGCGGAGAAGCAGGCGGGTGACTGGGCCATCGCACCTCTCCCCCAGTGGAAGGCGGGCGACGACCGGGTGGCCTTCCAGGGCGGCTCCGCGTTGACCGTCACCAAGTCCTCCAAGCACCCCGAAGCCGCGGCCACGTTCGCCAAGTGGATGAACACCAACAAGACGGCGTACGACGTCCAGATCGAGCTCGGCGAGTACCCGGCGTCGCTGGCCGGTCAGCAGGCCGCGAGCACCAGTCCCCCGCCCAAGCTGACGGCGAACCAGAAGGACTACTGGGACATCGCCACCAAGGCGGCCCAGCACACGATCCCGCACATCAGCTGGGGTCCGAACGTCAACACCGCCAAGAGCGCGTACCAGGACGCCGTCTCCGCCGCGATCAAGAACCGCACGCCGCTGAGAGACGCGCTGCAGAAGACGCACAACCTCGTGGTGGAGGACATGAAGACCACCGGCTTCAAGGTCGCGGGTCCATGACCGCCACGACCAGAGAGGGCCGCGGATCCCGGGCGCCGTACCTGTTCGTCGCGCCCGCTGTCCTCTTCTTCCTGGCCTTTCTGGCGATCCCCATCGGCTACGCGATCTACCTCAGCGCACGCGGCCTGCGGCTGACCGGCAAGGGCATCTTCGGCACACGCGAGGAGGTCTTCGTCGGACTCGACAACTACCTGAAGACACTCACCGACCCCGAGTTCTTCGCCGGCTTCGGCAGGCTCGCCCTCTACGGCCTGATCAGCGTGCCGCTCACGCTCGGGCTGGCGCTCCTCTTCGCGCTGCTCCTCGACCACGCCGGTTCGCGGGCCAGGAGGTTCTCACGCACAGCGATCTTCATCCCGTACGCCGTCCCGGGCGTGACGGCCTCGCTGCTGTGGGGCTTCATGTACCTGCCCTCGACCAGCCCGTTCAGCTACCTCACCCGGGAGCTGGGGCTGGGTGCGATCCCGTTCCTGGGAGCGGGCGGCATCTATCCGTCGCTGGCCAACATCGCGGTGTGGGGCGGCGTCGGCTTCAACATGATCATCATCTTCACGTCGCTGCGTGGCATCCCCTCGACGCTGTACGACGCGGCACGCATCGACGGAGCCTCCGAATGGCAGATCGCCTGGCGGATCAAGATCCCGCTGGTGGCGCCCGCACTCGTGCTCACCGGACTGTTCGCGCTGATCGGAACACTGCAGGTGTACAGCGAGCCGACCACCGTGAGACCGATGACCACGGAGATCTCTCAGGACTGGGTGCCCTTGATGCACATCTACCGCAACGCCTTCATCCGCGACGACCTGCCGCTGGCCTCGGCCGCCTCCGTCCTGCTGGCCGCGGGCACCCTCGTGGTCTCGGTCGTGCTCCTGAAGGTCACCCAGAAGCGCGCCTTCGGAGGCATACAGTGAGTGCCACCGGCCACGTGCTCCCGCACCGGCGCGCCCAGATCCTTCCCACCCTCGTCCTGCTCATCGGCTCGATCTACTGCCTAGTGCCCGTCGCCTGGGTGCTCGTGGCCTCGACCAAGTCGAGCGGCGAACTGTTCTCGACGTTCACCTTCGCCCCAGGAACGGGCCTGCTCGACAACCTGCGCGACCTGTTCGCCTACGGGAACGGCCTCTACCTGCGCTGGACGGCCAACAGCGTCCTGTACGCGGTCGCCGGCTCCGCGGTCTCGACCCTGATCTCGACGCTGGCCGGGTACGCCCTGGCCAAGTACGAGTTCCGCGGCCGCAGCATCCTGTTCTACGCCATCCTGGCCGGCGTCCTCGTACCCGGCATCACGCTGGCCATCCCGCAATACCTGATCATGTCCGAGATCGACCTGGTGGGCGGCTACTGGTCGGTCCTGCTGCCGGGCCTCATCTCGCCGTTCGGCATCTACCTGGCCCGCGTGTACGCCCTGTCGTCCGTCCCGGACGCGACGATGGAGGCGGCCAGGATCGACGGGGCGAGCGAGTATCGCATCCTCGGCTCGATCGGGCTGCCCATGATGATCCCCGGCATGGTGACGATCTTCCTGCTGCAGTTCGTCGGGACCTGGAACAACTTCCTGCTGCCGTACATCATGCTGTCGGACCAGACCAAGTTCCCGATCACCGTGGGCCTGTACACCCTGCTCAGCAGGAGCTCGGGCCAGCCCACCCTGTACGGCATCGCCATCATGGGCGCCGCCGTGTCGGTGATCCCGCTCATCGCCCTGCTGCTGTTCCTGCAGCGTTTCTGGCGACTCGACCTGCTCAGCGGAGGGTTGAAGGGCTGACGCCGCGTCACGACCTCCGCTCCGCCTCACAGAAAGCCGTTCATGCAGATCCTGCACTTCAGAGCCGCCGGTGTGTCCGTGGTCATCGAGTGCCCGTCCGACGCCCTGCCCGCAATCCTGCACTGGGGGCCGGACCTGGGCGTCCTCGACGACGAGGCGCTGGCTCACCTCGCGGCCGAGCTCCGCCCCCGGCCGGACACCACTGTCGACGTGCCCGTACGGACTCCGCTGGTGCCGGAGGCCCGTACCGGCTGGATGGGCATGCCCGGGCTGTCCGGCCACCACCAGGGACAGAACTGGTCGCCTGCTTTCACCGGCGTCACCTATCAGCAGACCGGCCAGACCCTCACCGCCACCGCCCGGGACGAGCATGCCCGCCTCACCCTCACGATCATCCTCGAGCTCGACCGCTCGGGCCTCCTCCGCGCACGGGCGGACCTGCGCAACCAGCACGAGCTGCCCTACACCCTGGACGCGCTCAACCTCGCCTTCCCCGTCGGCGGCACGCCCACCGACCTGCTCGACCAGGCCGGACGGTGGGCCAAGGAACGCATCCCCCAGCGGCGCCCCCTCACCGTCGGCACCCACCTGCGCGAGAACCGCCGCGGCCGGACCGGCGCCGACGCCGCCACCGTCCTGCTCGCGGGCACCGCCGACCTCGGCTTCCAGCGCGGCGAGGCATGGGGCCTGCACGTCGGCTTCAGCGGCAACCACCGTCACTACGCCGAACGCACCTCCACCGGCCGCACCATGCTGGGCGGCGGCGAACTGCTCCTGCCCGGCGAGATCATCCTGCCGCCCGGCGAGACCTATCGGACCCCGTGGCTCTACGCCACCTACGGCCGCGGCCTCGACCAGGCGGCCCGCCGCTTCCACGACCACCTGCGCGCCCGCGACTCCCACCCCTCCTCAGCCCGGCCCGTCGTGCTCAACACCTGGGAAGCCGTCTACTTCGACCACGACCTGGACCGCCTGCTCGACCTCGCCGACCGCGCCGCCCGGGTCGGGGTCGAACGGTTCGTGCTCGACGACGGCTGGTTCAAGGGCCGCCGCGACGACACGTCCGGGCTCGGGGACTGGTACGTCGACCTGGACGTCTGGCCCGACGGGCTGCATCCGCTGGTCAAACGGGTCAAGGAGCTCGGCATGCAGTTCGGGCTCTGGCTCGAACCCGAGATGATCAGCCCGGACTCCGACCTGGCCCGTGCCCAGCCCGACTGGGTCCTGCGGACCGGCGACCGCCTGCCACCACCCGCCAGGCACCAGCAGGTCCTGGACCTGACCAACCCCGAGGCCCACGCCTACATCAAGGAACGGCTGCTCGTCCTGATCGGCGAGTACGACCTCGACTTCATCAAATGGGACCACAACCGCGACCTCGTGGACGCCGGATCTGCGATCCGGGCCGGCCGGGCCTCCGTCCATGCCCAGACCCACGCCGTCTACCGGCTGCTCGACGAGATCCGGGCCGAACATCCGCGCCTGGAGATCGAGTCGTGCTCAGGCGGCGGGGGCCGCGTGGACCTCGGCATCCTGGAACGCACCGACCGCGTCTGGGCCAGCGACTGCATCGACCCGGCCGAACGCCGGCAGATCATGCGCTGGACCGGGCAACTGCTGCCGCCCGAGCTGATCGGCAGCCACATCGGCGCCAGCCGCTCCCACACCACCGGCCGCCGGCACGATCTGCCCTTCCGCGCCGCGACCGCGTTCTTCGGCCACTACGGGATCGAATGGGATCTCGCCACGCTCACCGACGGCGAACTCGACGACCTGGCCGCCTGGATCACCCTGCACAAACGGCACCGCCACCTGCTCCATACCGGCGCCATGGTCCGCGTCGACGACGTCCCCGAGAGTGTGCAGGCCCATGGTGTGGTCGCCCCCGGCGCCACCGAGGCCATCTATGAGATCGCCATGCTGGACCGCCCATCCACCTGGCCACCGGGCCGCGTCCGGCTGCCCGGCCTCGACCCGGCGGCCGTCTACTCGGTGCGTCCGCTCATGCCCGTGACCGCGCACGGGACGGCCCCGGCCTGGATGAGCGGCGACTTCGTCCTGCCCGGCTCGGCGCTGGCCGTCTCGGGCATCGCCGTACCACCTCTGTTCCCCGACGAATCCGTGCTGGTCCACCTCATCGCCTTGTAGGACGCAAGTTTCGGAAGCTTCTTGAAATTTTCATCGACACATCTGGGGCTTGATCGGGGCCACGACCAGGCGTGATGCCTTTCCGATCAACCGCTCATGACACGAGTCGTTGACAGCTCGACAGAGTCGAGCCGATACTTTCGGCACTGCACCGATAGTTTCCCTACAGACCCCCGGCCATCGACAGCCCCGCCGGGTCGTATCACGCTGCCTGGCCTCCCGCCAGCCTTCACGAGGAGGTAACACGCACATGAACGACGCCCCCGCCCACCCGAAGAGTCGCAGACGCGGCCGCATCAGGCGCATCATCATCCGTGCCTGCGTCGTAGCGCTGGCCGCGGCCACAACGATGATGCCCGGCATCGCCAACGCGGCCATAACCTCCAACCAGACAGGCACCAACAACGGCTACTTCTATTCGTTCTGGACCGACAGTCCCGGGTCGGTCTCCATGAATCTGGGGTCCGGCGGCAATTACAGCACCTCATGGAGCAACACCGGGAATTTCGTCGCCGGCAAAGGCTGGAATCCCGGCGGGCGCAGGGCCGTGACCTACTCAGGCAGCTTCAATCCGTCCGGCAATGCCTATCTGGCTCTCTACGGATGGACGAGAAACCCACTCGTGGAGTATTACATCGTCGACAACTGGGGCACTTACCGGCCCACGGGAACGTACAAGGGCACGGTCACCAGCGATGGCGGCACGTACGACATCTACCAGACGACGCGATACAACGCCCCCTCCATCGAAGGCACCAGGACTTTCAACCAGTACTGGAGTGTCCGGCAGTCGAAGAAAACCGGCGGAACCATAACCACCGGCAACCACTTTGACGCATGGGCCCGTTATGGAATGAGCCTGGGCAGCCACGACTACCAGATTCTCGCGACAGAGGGATATCAGAGCAGCGGGAACTCCAACATAACGGTGGGCGGCTCGTCCTCCGGCGGCGGCAACCCCGGCGGCGGCTGCACCGCGACGCTGTCCGCGGGTCAGCAGTGGAGTGACCGGTACAACCTCAACGTCTCGGTCAGCGGCTCGAGCAACTGGACCGTGACGATGAACGTGCCGTCGCCAGCGAAGATCATCGCTACGTGGAACATCAACGCCAGCTATCCCAGCGCCCAGGTGCTGACCGCCACACCCAACGGCAACGGCAACAACTGGGGCGTGACGATCCAGCACAACGGCAACACGACCTGGCCGACGGTCTCCTGCAGCGCGAGCTGACCTCCGAACACCCTGAACACCGACCCTTCGGCGCGGCGGCCATGGGCCGCCGCGCCGGCGCATGTGCTCACGCCGGCCGGGGCAGGTAACGGCCCACCGGAGGGCCCACGATCTTGCCGTTGTTCAGCACATGGCTGCCGCGCACGAACGTGTCCGTCACTCTGGCGGTCATCTCGAAGCCCTCGAACGGCGTGTATTCCTGTCTCGACTCCGAGTTCTGCGCGCGCACCGTCCATGTTCGCTCGGGGTCGACCAGGCAGATGTCGGCGTCGAAACCGGGGGCGATCACGCCCTTGGTGCGCAGGCCGAACCGCTTGGCGGGGTTCCAGGAGGTCAGCGCGGCGATCCGGCCATACGGCAGGCCTCTGCGGCGGCCCTCGGTGACCAAGCCGGGCAGCAGGTATTCGGCGCCGCCGAAGCCGGATTTCGCCAGGAAGACGTTCCCCCGTGGAGTGCCGAACTTGGCCTCCTCTCGGCAGCAGGCGTGGTCGCTGACGACCCAGTCCACGGTGCCGTCCAGCACGTACTCCCACAGGGCCTCGACATCTTCACGCGGCCTGATCGGCGGGTTCACCTTGCCCCCGATGCCGGCGGCCGTGTCCACGTCGGCGAGCAGGTGGCCGATCGTGACCTCGCGCCGGAAATCGATGTGCGGGAAGGTCGCCGCCATGCGTACAGCGGCGTCCATGGCCTTGCGAGAGGACAAGTGCAGCAGGTTGACGTTGGTCAGTCCCGTCTCGTGGGCGAGGTAGGAGGCGATGAAGACCGCCAGCCCTTCGGAGTGCGGGGGACGAGAGGCGCTGTAGGCGGCCAGCCCGTCCAGCTGACCGGCCTCCTCGACGAGCTTGGTGTAGGCGGTCATGATCTCAGCTGTCTCGCAGTGCAGCGACAACGAGATCTCGCCGGCCAGCTCGGGCAGGCGTTCCCTGGCGGCCTGCACTCCGCGCATCACGAACTCGAAGTGCGCGTAGTCGTAGCGCTCCCCCTCGGGCAGCATGAGGAAGGAGCGCTGGTCGTCGGAGCGCCCGTGCAGCCCGTGCCCGCCGTAGAACATGAAGATCTTGAACGATGGCACCCCGAACCGCTCGACCAGCGCGGGTAACTCGTCGATGTGCCCGCTCGACATGGGCGCCAGATGAAATCCGTAGTCGATGTACGCTCTGCCCTCGGACTGCTTGAGCACCTCCGGGAAGAACTCCTCGTAAGAGCCGCCTCTGTTGAGGTAGTACATCCCGGTCCGCATGTACGTGAGCGCCGTCGTGACGCCTCCTTGGGCGCCGGCCCGGCTCTCCGACTCGGTGTCCTCGGGCAGGGGGTTGTAGATCCCCCAATGCTGATGGGCGTCCACGACCCCCGGGAAGGCGAGCTTGCCACCACCGTCGATCACCTCGCCGTCCGTGGAAAGCCCGGGCTCGACTCGGACGATGCGACCGTCGGCGATGGCGATGTCCGCGCCGACGGGCTCATCCCGATCGTGGGTGACGACCTTCACGTTCTTCAGCAACGTCTCGGTCACAGAGGGGACGCCTCCTAAGCGATGTGGTGCGCGTCGCGGTGCCAGCTGAGCACGCGCCGCTCCACCATGAGGAACAAGGAGTTGAAGGTGAAGCCGAGCACGCCGAGAATCAGGACGCCGGCCCAGATGGCCGGCATGTCGGCGTTGTTGCCGGCCAGGTTGAGGAGGTAGCCGATCCCTTCGGTGCTGCCCTTGAGCTCTGAAATGACCATCAGGATCAGCGCGAGCGAAACGCTCAGGCGCAGGCCTGCGAAGATCTTCGGCGAGGCCCCGGGCAGGATGATCCGGGTGAGCCGCAGACGTGCGGACACACCGAAGACAACGGCCGTCTCGATCTGCAGATTGTCGAGGTTGCGCGCGCCGTCGATGGAGTTGAGCAGGATCGGCCATACGATGCCGAAGACGATCGTCGCGACCTGCACCTGTGTACCCATCTGGAACAGCATGAGAAAGACCGGGAGCATGGCAGGCGGCGGCACCGCCCGGCCGAACTCGATCAGCGGCTCGACGTAGTCGGCCAGCCCGGCGCTCCTGCCGAGTGCGACACCGAGCGCCACTCCCACGATCACGGCCACGCACCAGGCTCCGACCACCCTGACCAGGCTGGGGACGAAATTGTCGACTGCCTCTTCGGTGAGGATGTACGGCCCGGAGAACCACATGTCGTACGTGCGGGTCACGATCACGGTCGGCGTCGGGAGGTATGGATTGCCAAGGGACCGCGCGAGCAACTCCCAGCCGATCAACACGACAGGAACCAGCCACAGCCGCTTGACAATGGTGCGGATCATGTCGTTCGCCACCTGAACAGTCGTCGTTCGGTGCGCACGAGAACGGTGTTGACGACGAGTCCGATCACCCCGGCCCACAGGAGGGCCGCGATCACGTCGATCATCGCATCGGCGCCGATGCCCGTGCTCGCCTCGATGAGAAAGCTGCCTATGCCGCTCGAACCTCCGACGAAGTACTCCACGCTGATCGCCAGGATGAGCGTGATGGAGGCGGCCAGTCGCACGCCCGTCGCGATGAAGGGCGCGGCGCTGGGCAGGGACACCCACCAGATGATCGCGCCTCGTCCGAAGCCGAAGGAGCGCAGCGTCTCCTCGCTGACCGGGTCCACGTCCTGCACGCCGTAGATGGTGTTGATCAGGATGGGCCAGGAAGCAGCGAAGACTATGAGCGCCACCTTGGCGTTGAGCTCGGGTTGGAAGAAGAACAGGGCCAGCGGGATCAGCGCCACCGAAGGGATGGGCCGCAGGAACTCCACGAACACCCGGGTGGCCTCCTCCGCTGCCGGGACCGTTCCCAGGAGCAGGCCGATCGGTACGGCGACCAGGACGGCGAGCGGCAGCCCGATGATCGCGGCCGTGAGCGTGCCTCGCAGGTCATCGAGGAAGGCCGGGTCAAAGGCCAGCGTGACAGTCCGCACCAAAGTGGCTGTTGCCGGCGGCAGCCATCTGAACAGGCCCGACATTCCGAGGATCTGCCACACCAGCAGAAAACCCGCCACGCCAACAGTGTGGCGGGTGAACTTCATCAGCTTGGTGCGGGCGAGCCGGACCCGTTCGCGCGTCTCCCTGGGGACCGTGCCCGTCATCCTTTGGAGTAGATCATGGAAGCCGCATTCACCTTCTGCTTGAGCATGCCCGCCTCGTACATGAGGTCGGCGACCCTCTGGATGCGCTGGGCGCTGAGCGAGGTGGGGTAGGCCCCCAGGTTGATCGTGGCGGCCGTCTCCGGCGGGATCTTGGTGTAGGTCGGGAGAACTTTCGTCACCGCGCTGCGGTCAGTGGCCGCGATGTTCTGCGCCTTGGCCATGGCCCGCTGGAAGGCGGCCAGCGACTTGGGGTTCTTCTGCACCCACTTCTCCGTGGCGGCCCAACCCGTGATCGGCAGACCCTCGGTCGGACCGGACATCGTGTCGAGGAGCATGGTCGCGCCGAGCTGATTCTTGGCCTGGCTGACGTACGGGTCCGTCATCCAGACAGCGTCCACGTCCCCCTTGTCGAGCGCCGAAAGCCAGTTGGTCGTCGGCACCTCGACGTATTGGAAGTCCGCCTTGGGATCGAGACCGGCGAGCTTGAAGTGGGGGCTCATGGTGAGGGTCCCGAGACCGGCCAGGGCGTTCACGCCGATCTTCTTGCCTTTCAGGTCGGAGACCTGCTTGACGGGGGAATCCTTTTTCACCATCACACCGAACGCACCCGTGGCTCCCTGATAGGAGTCAGCGATGTACTTGAACTTCTCGGTGCCGGCCTCCTGGATCGTCAGGATGGTCGCATAACTGCCTAGGACGATGTCCATGGCGCCGTTGGACAGTTTGCCGAGGACCTGCTGAGGAGCCTGAATGGCCTCCTGCTTGACATTGAGGCCCTCCTCCTTGAAGAAGCCACGTTCCATGGCGATGAACAGCGGTGCGGAATCCGCGCCGGGGTACTGGCCGATCAGCAGGTCGGTCTTCATTCCGGAAGAGGCGGTGCTTGATGACTGGTCGCCTGGGCCGGAGCACCCCGTGATGACGAGGGTCGCCACAAGACCGACCAGAGCACCATGCCTTAACGCGCCGAACCGCATTGCGGATCTCCTTTGGAGCAGGGGGTGGGTGGAACCCTAGCGCAGGCGGCAGCCTTCATCGTAGCCAGAACATAGGCATTTAAAGAGATATTGACATGTATCTACAAATATGTCCAAAGATACAATAATTGTCGTATTTGTACTGCAATAACGCAGCGCACTTGACAGATCTAGAGGAACAGGCTCAGCGCCAGAGTGAAGGCAAGGCCGGCGACCGACAGTACGGTCTCCATCAGCGACCAGGTCTTGATGGTCTGCCCGACGGACAGCCCGAAGTACTCCTTGACGAGCCAGAAGCCGGCATCGTTGACGTGGGAGAAGAACAGCGATCCAGCGCCTATGGCGAGCACCAGCAGTGCGGTTTGGCCGGTGCCGAGGGTGGTGACCAGCAGGGCCAGGATGCCGGAGGCGGTGACCGTGGCGACGGTCGCCGAGCCGGTGGCGAGCCGGATCAGGACGGCGATCAGCCAGGCCAGGAGCAGCACCGACAGGCCGCTGTTCTGCACCCAGTCGGCGACGAGCTTGCCGGCGCCCACGACGCCCATGGCCCACGGCAGCGTACGGGGGCTGGAGCGGCCGACGATGTCCACGATCTCGTCGGCTCCGCCTGAGTCCGCCAGGAGCTTGCCGAACATCGCGCCCAGCGCGATGAGGATGCCGACGCCGGCCGCCGTGCTGCCGAAGCCCTTGGTGAAGCTGGAGATGGCGTCGGCTATGGGCGCCGAGCCACGAGGCTTTCAACGTTGGCGGACGGCAGTGAGGTAGTCGTCGATGAGCTGGTCCACCGGCTTGGTGAGGTCCAGCACGATGCCGTGCTCATCGGGTTCGAGGGGTTCGAGGGTCTGGAACTGGGAGTCAACGAGGGAGGCGGGCATGAAGTGTCCGGGGCGTGCGGCAACGCGCCCCCGAATGACCTCGGGCCTGCCGGCCAGGTGGACGAACGTGATCGCGGGGGCGGACCGGCGCAGGATGTCGCGATAGGCGCGGCGGAGGGCAGAGCACCCGACGACACCGCCCGTGGCGGCATGGGCGGCGAGCCAGGCGCCAATGGCCTGAAGCCAGGGACGGCGGTCGACGTCGTCGAGCGGGATGCCGGCCGACATCTTGGCGATGTTGGCGGGCGGGTGGAAGTCGTCGGCGTCGGCGAACGGAACCCGCAGACGCTCGCTCAGCGCCGCCCCCATGGTGGTCTTTCCGGATCCGGTGACGCCCATGACAACGATCTGCGGGCCCGTGACGTGATGGGCGCCGGGACCACTGCCGTCGTGGCGGTCAGGGGATTCGGTCTGGGGCATGGCGATGACCTCTCGCGGGCGTCGGCTCTTGCGACAGAGTCGCATGATTAATCATCCTTAATCAAGTGGTAACGCGGTATAAATCATACCTTTTACTCGGTACGTGTGCCGAGCGGCCGGAACCGTGCGAGGATCAGGTCTCGTGGCAGCGGAAGATGTGACCAATCTGAGCTTGCACGGGAGTGTGCTCGACAAGCTCGGCCTGCTGGTCACCTCGGGGGATGTCGCGCCAGGCCATGTCCTGCGGATCGAGGACCTCGAGGTCCGGTTCCGCGTGTCCCGCACGGTGATCCGCGAGGCCATCCGCGTCTTGGAGTCGATGGGCCTGGTGACCAGCCGCCGGCGCGTCGGCGTCATCGTGGCACCGCCCAGCGCATGGCACGTATTCGACCCCAGAGTGATCCGATGGCGGCTCGACGGCGACGACCGTCCTGCTCAGCTACGCTCGCTCAGCCAACTGCGCCGCGGCG